>CAVCAD010000053.1:0-7887 GCA_963600145.1 Bacteroidaceae bacterium | reverse complement strand
ACAATATACTAGTATAATTTTAATAAAATACATTAATTTTTGTAAATATCAAATGATATTATTCATTTAAAAACATATTACAATAATAAAATTAATTAGATAGTTACATACATAACAAATATTTATATATCAATGTTCCACGTGGAACATTGATTTTTTATATTGCTAAATTTATATATTAATTAACTCACTTAGTATAGATTAAATTATATTATTATTTTTCATTTTTTTCTCTTAATTATATAGTAAATTCAATTGTTTTAATTTAATGTTCCACGTGGAACATTAAATTTTTTTTACCTAAATATATCTATTTTTTCTTTATTAATAAATATGTTCTAATGCTTTTTAATTTAATACTACCTATGTTCCACGTGGAACATAAGTATCAATTAAATTGTTTTTTTTAAATTGGAAAATAAATGATAAAAACAATGTTCCACGTGGAACATTGTTTTTAGTTTTCTTCGTCCTCTAAGGTTTCAACTAAATCTGCTTTAATTACAGATACTGCTGCTACAATGTTATCATCCTTGATGTTAATTAATTTAACACCTTGTGTGCTTCTACTCATAGTTGATACTGATTGAGATTCTATTCTTATAACCATACCGTTATTTGAAACAATTACTAAATTATCACTTTCATCAATGATTTTAAATGAAACGATATTTCCATTTTTAGAAGTAACATTTAGTGTTTTGACACCTTTGCTTCCTCGTTTTGTTTTTCTGTATTCATTAATATTAGTCTTTTTTCCGTAACCATTTTCAGTGATAACTAATATTTTTCCAATACTATCTGAAGTTTCCATACCTACACAATAGCCAGTTCCAGTATTTAATCCTTTTACACCTGAAGCTAAACGGCCCATAACTCTAACTTCTGTTTCATTAAATCTTACCATTCTACCTAATGAAGAACACATAAATATTTCACCATCACCAGATGTCTTTTTAACAGAGATTAATTCATCACCATCTTTTAACATGATAGCTATTTTTCCACTTTTTCTAATGTTAGAAAAATCTTCAATTCTGCATTTTTTTATTAAACCTTTTTTAGTTGCTAAGCATAAATATTTATTTAAATTTTCTTTTTCTATTACTAAAGTAGTACTTATATTATCATCTTTGTCAAGTTGAAGTAAATTTACAATAGGTATACCTTTTGATGTTCTTGAAAATTCTGGTATTTCATATCCCTTAAGTCTATAAACTCGTCCTTTTTTACTGAAGAATAGTATGTAATCATGTGATGAAAGATTGAACATTTGTTCGACATAATCTTCTTCATTTGTTGACATTCCTTTTACACCAACTCCTCCTCTGTGCTGAATTTTATAAGTTGAACTATCAACTCTTTTAACATAATTATTATGAGTCAAAGTGATTAAAATATTTTCATTTGGTATTAAAGATTCATCATCAATATAATCTATTGCTGTCATGTCAATTTTTGTTCTTCTGTCATCAGCATATTTATCACGTATTTCTTTTAATTCATTTTTTATAATTTCTAAAACTTTTTCGTTACTTGCTAAAATTGACTTTAATTCAGCAATTAATTCTAGTAATTCTGCAAGTTCATTTTCAATTTTTTCTCTTTCTAATCCAGTTAAACGTCTTAATCTCATTTCAAGGATTGCATTTGCTTGAATTTCATCTAATTTGAAATTTTCCATTAAACCTGTTTTAGCTTCTTCATCTGTTTTAGAACCACGAATTAGTTTGATTACAGCATCAATATTATCTAAAGCAATTTTTAATCCCTCTAAAATATGAACTCGTTCTTCTGCTTTATTTAAATCATATTTAGTTCTTCGTATAATAACTTCCCTTTGATGGTCAATATATTTAGCAATTATATCTTTTAAAGGTAGTGTTTTAGGAGTTCTGTCATCTATCATTAAAAATATAATGCCATAGCTAATTTGAAAATTAGTCAATTTATATAATTTATTTAAAACGACTTGAGCATTAGCATCCTTCTTTAATGTAATAGTTATTTTTACACCATCTTTTAAATCTGTATGATAATCAGCAATACCATCAATTATTTTATTATGAACTAATTCAGCTACTTTATTTTTTAATTCATAAGTATTCGTTCCATATGGTACTTCAGTAATAATTATTTGATTATGATTACCGTTTTCAATAATTTCAGCTTTACTTCTAATAGTAATTGAACCGCGACCAGTTTCATATGCTTTTTTAATTCCACTATTACCTAATATTAAACCACCAGTTGGAAAGTCTGGTCCTTTAATGAATTGCATTAATCCATTTGTATCAATATCAGGATTATCAATATAAGCAATACAACCATCAATTACCTCTGCAAGATTATGAGGTGGAATATTTGTTGCCATACCAACAGCAATACCCATAGTTCCGTTTACTAATATGTTAGGAAATCTACTTGGTAAAACTGAAGGTTCATCTAATGACTCATCAAAATTTTTAACCATATCAACAGTGTTTTTATTAATGTCTCTAAGTAATTCAAGGGAAATTTTTGATAATCTGGATTCTGTATAACGCATTGCTGCAGCACCATCGCCTTCAATATTTCCAAAATTACCATGACCATCTATTAGCATATAACGTTCATTAAAATCTTGTGCAAGTCTAACCATTGCTTCATATATTGATGAATCTCCATGTGGATGGTAATTACCCATAACCTCACCAACTGTTTTTGCACTTTTACGATGTGGCTTATCAGGAGTATAACCTGATTTATACATGCTCCATAAAATACGTCTATGCACAGGTTTTAAACCATCTCTTAAATCAGGCAAAGCACGTGATGTTATTACACTTACAGAATAATCAATAAATGATGTTTTTACTTCATCTACTATGTTATTTTCTTTTTGACTATCTTTCTCATGAAATTCTCCATTAAATTCGCTTATATCATTATTACTAATTTCTTCTTCATTATCATATGTTTTTACTTCATTATTTTCACTTTCCATAAATTCACCACCCTTTAAATGTCTAAATTTTCTACATATCGAGCATTTTCTTCAATAAATTTTCTTCTTGGTTCAACTTCTTCACCCATTAATTGTGCAAATATAGCATCGGCTGCAACTAAATCATTAACAGTTATTTTTCTCAATACCCTTTTATTTATATCCATTGTTGTTTCGTTTAATTCTTCTGCATCCATTTCGCCTAGACCTTTCATTCTTGCTATTTCAACACGACTTCTTGTAGCTTCAGGTAAACTATTCAAATATGCATCTCTCTCTTTTTCATCCAAAACATACTTTCTAGTTTTACCATGCATTATTCTAAATAAAGGTGGTTGAGCAGCATAGACATGGCCTGCTTCTACTATTGGTCTAAAAAAATGATAAAACAATGTTAATAATAATACTCTTATATGTGAACCATCAACATCAGCATCTGTCATAATTATTATCTTATCATACCTTAATTTTGATAAATCAAAATCTGCACCTATACCAGTACCAAAAGCAGTAATAATTGACCTAATTTCTTCATTAGATAAAGCTTTATCTAACCTAGCTTTTTCAACATTTAATATTTTACCTCGAAGCGGAAGTATTGCTTGTGTCATTGAATCTCTTCCTTTTTTAGCAGAGCCACCAGCTGAATCTCCCTCGACAATAAAAATTTCTGAAATACTTGGGTCTTTGCTTTTGCAATCTGATAACTTACCAAAAAAATTACTTATAGACAAATCGCTTTTTCTTGATGCTTCTCTCGCCTTTTTTGCTGCATTTCTAGCTCTACATGCTTGCATTGCTTTTTCAATAATAATTTTAGCATCTTGTGGATTTTCCATCAAAAATCTTTCAAATCCTTGTGAAAAAATACTATCTGCTAATTTTCTAACTTCAGAATTTCCAAGTCTTCCTTTTGTTTGACCTTCAAACTGAGGGTTTGGATGTTTACAAGAAATAATCATTGTTAATCCTTCTTTAACATCATCTCCAGTTAAAGATTCATCTTTTTCCTTTAATATGTTAGCTTTCCTTGCATAATTATTAATTACTCTGGTTAAAGCTCTTCTAACCCCTTCTTCATGAGTACCGCCATCATGAGTATTAATGTTATTTACAAATGAATAAATGTTATCACTATAACTAGTATTATATTGCATAGCAACCTCAAAAAATACTCCATCTTCAGTTCCTTCTAAATGTATAATATCGTTATGAATTGGAGTTTTTCCACTATTAATAAAACTTACATACTCACTTATTCCACCTTCATACAAAAATTTTTCACCAGTAGTATCTTCTAGATCTCTATCATCTCTTAATGTTATTGATAATCCTTTATTTAAAAATGCTAATTCCCTTATTCTAACTTTCAAAGTTTCATAATCATATATTTCACTATCAAATATATTAGCATCTGGCTTAAATGTAACTGTTGTTCCGGTTCTTCCATTATTTATTTCATCTATTTCATGCAGTGGTTCTACAGTATGTCCACCATTTTCAAATTTAATATAATATACTTTATTATCTCTGTATACTTTTACCTCTAGCCATTTACTCAAGGCATTTACTACACTAGCACCAACGCCATGCAAACCACCAGATACTTTATAACCACCACCACCAAATTTACCTCCAGCATGAAGAACTGTATAAACAGTTTCTACAGTTGAAATTTTAGTTTTTGGGTGAATTTCAACAGGTATTCCTCTACCATCATCTTTTACAGTTATTGAATTATCTGGATTTATTACTATTTCAATATTATTACAATAGCCTGCTAGTGCTTCATCTATTGAATTATCAACAATTTCCCACACTAAATGATGAAGCCCTTTTACATCAGTTGTACCAATATACATACCTGGTCTTTTTCTTACTGCTTCTAGTCCTTCAAGAACTTGAATATTTTCTACACCATAATTATTATCTTCCATTTTCTACTTCTCCATTTCTAAATATTTCTATTATTTTTGCATTAGTAAATAATTTTTTATCTAACAAATTAACATCTGTTGTTGTTATAAATACCTGAACATTAGAATTAATTTTTTTTAATATTTTCTTTCTGTTTTCTAGGTCAAGTTCACTAAATAAATCATCTAATAATAAAACAGGTGTTATATCATACCTTTGTATTAAAAGATCACATTCTGAAAATTTCAATGTTAATATTAATGATTTTTGAATTCCTTGTGAACAAAAATCTTTTGCAAGATTATTAGCATATAAAAATACATAATCATCTCTATGCACTCCTAATGAACAAGATTTTAATAATATATCTTTTTCTCTTTTACTTTTTAATAATTCAACGATTTCTTCAGTACTTTTAAATAAAAAATCAGATTTGTATTCAATATAAAAATCATTTATTTTATTAAATATCTTATAATTTTTTTTTAGATATTTATTTAACTGTGTTATATAATTATATCTTAACTCTGATATTTTATTTCCAAAATTAGCAAGTTGATTATCTATTACATCTAAATATAATTCATTAATATTACTACATTTTTTTAAATAATCATTTTTTGTTTTAACAAGTTTATTATAATTATTCAAAAGTTTTAAATAATATTTATTTGTTTGTGATAAAGATATATTAAAATAATTTCTTCTTACAAGCGGTGAATCCTTTATTAATCTTATTTCATCTGGGGAATATAAAACAACATTATATTTAAAAATAAAATCACTTAATTTCTTTTTTCTAACACTATTAATTTTTGTAATTTTTCCTAATTCAGATAAAGTAATTTCTAATCTTTTAGTATTTACATCTTCTAATATTACTTTTACTTTTGAAGAATTACTTTCTTTATTAATAAGAACTAAATCATTATTAGATTTAAAAGATTTTGTAACGCTACAAAAATATATTGCTTCTAATATTGATGTTTTTCCTACTCCATTGTCTCCAATAATTATATTTAAATTTTCTAAATCAGACAACAGCATTTTTTTATAATTTCTAAAATTAAGTAGTTCTATTCTTGAAATTCTCATTTTAAAACCTCATATTTGCTAAATAAAGAAATAAATAGGTATACCAATACTCATATACCTATTTAAAATTATAACACTTTATTTTGTCTTATTCTAGTGATTTTACGCTTTTTTATTAATTCTATCTTCCAAAACAACTTTTAATCTAGTTGCTCTTAATATTTGATTAGATAATGAACCAATTGATATAGCAATTTCTATTTTATTACCATTTTTAAATTCAACAATGGAATATTTTGGATTATTACTTTTATAATATTTGGATATATTATCTAATGAAAGCCATATACAGTCATTATTTAATGGTGATGTAGTTGGAAAAAATATCATTTTATTGCTTTCTTCTATAACTATTGGTGATTTATGAGTTACCCCAATCAAATTTTTTGTGCCTTCATGCCTTCCATCATATGAACTTCCAAAATAATTACAACTGTATTCAACAACATCAAATGATGACATATTAACATTGTAGTCAGATTCATTTTCCATTATTCTACTATTGTCTTCATCAAGTGGCAAAATAGCAAGTGTATCTTTATTTATCTCATAATTCATAATTTTCCCCCTTTCAAAATAAATTTGGCATTATAGTATCATTTGTTTATGTCGAAATTTGTATAATTTTGTCGATATAATAAAAAAAATAAAACTAAATATTTTTTTGTATTTAGTTTCATTTTAAAATTAAATAAATGTTTTTATTGGTAAAATTAGTTGAGTTAGTTCACCATCTATTTTATCTCTTATAATAATAGGACTTATTTCTCCGTTAAATAAAAGTAATATTTTTTCAGTTTTAAAAGTTTTAAGTGCTTCTAACATATATTTTGATGAAAATGAAATTTTTAAATCATTTCCTTTTATTTTATTTACTTCAATTATTTCTTCTACTTTTCCTAATTCTACTGAATAAGAAGATACGTATATTTTATTTTCTGTTATTGAAAAATTTATAGTTGGAATATCTTTTAATTGATTTAATATAGATGCTCTATCAATAACATTAATAATATCTGAAAGATTTACTTCAATTTGTGTAGTAAAATCAGTAGCTATAGTATTATTGGTATTAGGAAAAGTATCATTTAATAAACTTGTTTGAAAAAATAAATTATCTATTGAAAGCATTACTTTATTTTCAAAGAAGTGTAATTCTAAAATATCATCATTCCCTTCAAGCATTTTTAACATTTCTTGTATATTTTTAGATGAAATTATTACATTTGCAGGTTCTTTTATAGGATTTTGTAATTTTATTATTTTTTTAGCTAATCTATATGAATCTGTAGCTGTACACTCTAAAATATTGTCTTTAACTACTAAGTTTATTCCAGTTAATGCAGGTCTACTTTCTTGAGTAGATGTTGCAAATACGGTTTCTATTATCATATTTTTTAAATCAATATCTTTAATTTTTATAAAATTATTATTTTTTGTTAGTTCAATGTTTGGATAATCTTCAAGAGGTAAGCAATTTAAATCAAATTTTGAGTTATTTCCACTTATAATTGTTTTATTTCCTTCTACCTCTTCTATTAAAATAATATCACTGGGCATTTTTTTAACTATATCTAATATATATTTTCCATATATAACCATTTTCCCAGGAGCTATTATTTCTTTAATTTCTTCTTTTGGTATAAATGTTTTTATAGTTATATCATTATCTGTTGCTGTTAATGATAAACCTTTATTAGTTAAATCAAATAATATACCATTTAAAACTGGTATTATATTTCTACTTGTTACTCCTACACTAACTTTTGTTAATGCTTTTAATAAAATATTTTTTTCAATTTCTAAATTCATATTTTCCTCCATTTTTATAAATCATTTTTTTATTATTTATTTTTTTCTCTACTTTTATAAACATTAGCTTGATTTCT
>CAVCAD010000052.1:0-2196 GCA_963600145.1 Bacteroidaceae bacterium | reverse complement strand
ATTAACTCATTATAAATATAATACCATGAATAATGTAAATTGTGTATACTTTTTTCCTTACATTATTTATTATTTACTTTTAAATTCATTAATATTTAATATATTCTAGTTCTTCTAAAGTAAAGTGGCTGTAATTAAATCAGCCATAATGCCTTCTCATTTCTAATAAAAATCCAAAACTATAAAAGTCTGGATAGATTTCTTAGTGGTGCTCATGGTTAAGTTATTTCAAACTTTTACTCACAAATCAAGAAATTAATAATCTAATATCAATTTCTACTAATATTTTACTATATTTTTTTATAATTTGTGTTATAAATCTTTTAATTTTTCAAAATCTTCTGGCAAGTGCATAATAGATAATAATTGATTTCAATTTAATGAACCTATTTCTTTATCATAATCTGTAATTAACTTTGATAAATTATCTATCAAATTATCGAACTTATCTTTACTCGAAAAGAATTTAATTGATATTAAGATAGCAAACAAATCTTTTTTACCTTGTATTATATTATTATTTTTATCTGTTTTTAGGTTAAAATCACTATGATATCTAGTAGTTTTAATGCCTAATTTGTCATCAATAAATGATAACAAAATATCATCATGGCAACATATATTCCTTACTCTTACAAGCAGTCTTAACATATTAGCAGCTTCACTACTATTTACTTTTTCATTGGTTAATTTATTTTTCATAAAGTCTTTATCATTGATTTTAGATACATAGAACATATCGCGAATCATACCAAAAGATAAAATTTTCATATATACCCATAAAGGAATAAAAGTGTGATTATTTCGATAAAACATAACGGCTTTATTTTTATTACCGAAATCATTTAATTGTTTATCTAAATTTGATAAAGCATCATTTAGATAATTATTAGATAAATCGTAATTATTCTTATCTAAAATATCATTAATTTTAAATCCATATCTATAACTATAATTGTTATTATATATAGTTTTAAGTTTTTGTTCTATTTCAAGAATAGGATCTAATATAATTAACTTCAACATTTTATCAAAAAGATATAATGTATATATGTCCTCAAAAGAAGTATCATTCTTATAAGTGCCACTATTATTTTTAAAAGCAAATTTATAACCCATGATAAAATAATAGTTATTAGTTTCTAAAATATTTCTAACATTATTTTCATCTTTTATATTGATATTTTTAGATTTAATATTATTTATTAATTCATTAATAGTTAAGAAAGTTTTTTCTGACATATAATCATCACCTCGTATAATTATTATAGCCGAAAAAGACACAAAAGAATAATCTTTTGTGTGCTCACTTGCAGGAAATTATATTCCTACATTTATAATATATTCAAATATAAAGAAAATATACAAAAAAAGACTGGAAGACCGTAGTCTTTTCCAGTGCTCACAACCAAATAATATCAAAAATAATTGCTTTTGTCAAATCTGTTTTTTATTTAATTCTTCCCATACACCTAGAAAAGAAATTGTTTCTTTATTTCTTAACCAATTTTTAACAACATCTGCTGGTGCTTCATCATTTTGAGTTTTTGCTAAATCAGTTAATAATATATATTCGTATCCCTCAACTCTAACTACATTAATTTTACTACCTTTAACATCCATCTCTGATTGAATTAAAAGCAATAGCAAGAGTGTTAATTAAAAATACTTTATTTCATCTATCTTATCCATTTATCAAGTTTCTGTTCATTGATCCGCGTTTTTTTTCGCACTTCCTTAAGCCTCAACTTCACAGATACTTACATGTATAGTGGACTTTCACCGCCTAATTATATGCTATGCACTAAAAAAAATACCAACTTCTTTTAGAAATTGATATTTATAAAATCCAAAACTATAAAAGTCTGGATAGATTTCTTAGTGGTGCTCGTGGCCGGACTCGGACCGGCACAGTATCACTACCAATAGATTTTGAGTCTATCGTGTCTACCAATTTCACCACACGAGCAGCACATTCATTATATTATATTTTATAAAATATGTAAAATATTTTATAAATATTTCTTCTTTAAATATTTTATATATTTATTAGTATTACCAATATCAAGATAAGCACAAAAACACTTTTTTATAGTTTCTATTTCTTTATAATCTATTTTATTATTTAAATATAATTTATACATTTTTTTAATTTTTCTTCTTTGCCTATATATTGTTTTTCTATATGGAATCATT
>CAVCAD010000051.1:0-21638 GCA_963600145.1 Bacteroidaceae bacterium | reverse complement strand
TAAATATATTATGTCAAAATTTTATAACTTATTATAATCAAGAAAATGAAAAGATGTATTATTATTTATATATATTAAATTTAATAAAACCTGAAAAGTTATCTAATACTAAAATTAAAAAAATAAATACTAATATAATAAAAAATGATAAATATAAAGATGCTATAAAAATGTTTAATGAATTATTAAATGGTGAAAATATTAATGTTAATGAAGATAAAATATTAAATTTATATAATATTAAAAATGCATATAAAAAACGTATTAAAACAATTATGATAGATGATAGTGAAAAAAAGAAAAAAGAAGATTTTTCTATTACAATTGATCCACAAAAAACATCTAATGTTAAAGATGATGCATTATCAATTAGTAAAACCAAAAGTGAATATATTTTAGGTGTACATATAGCTAATGTTGGTAAATTTATAGATAATGAAAATATGGATATATTAAAGAAAAGATTTACTTCTATTTATTTACCAAATATGGTTATAGATATGATAAAAGAAGAAGATATTAAAAATCTATTATCTATGGATGAAGGCAAAAGCAAACATTCTATAACTTTAAAAGCCATATTTTCATTATCAGGAGTTTTAAAAGATTTTTATTTTAATAGTGATACAACTAAAGTAATAGCAAATTATACTTATGAAGAAGTAGATAATATACTTTTAAACTCAAAATTTGATGAAAACAATAAGATACTTTTAAACTTATTTGAAATAACTAATATACTTAAAAGTGCTACTAGGGGTAAGAATAAATATAGAAATATAAAAGAAACTGAAAAGAATAGTGAAATTAATAAAATATATGAATATAATACTATATCTCATGGAATAGTTGAAGAAGCTATGATACTTTATAATTCATTAATCGCTGAATATATGAATTATAATAATTTTCCATTTATTTATAGAAATCATGAACTTAATAATAACAATTATAATTTACCACATACTCTTAAAAAATATTTTAATAATGTATATGGTAGTTCATATTATTCAATGAAAAATGCTGGTCATACAGGCCTTAATGCTGAATATTATTCTCATTCATCAGCTCCTATGAGAAGAGCCGTTGATACTATAAATCAGCAACTATATTTAAATCCTAATTGTTATTCATATAATGAACTTAATAAAATAGTAGAATATTGTAATAATAAAGAAAAAGTTTTAAAATTATTTAAAGATGATTATTTAAATGCTACTAGAAAATCCTAATTTTTTAAGTATTATTTTTCTAATAATGTCTACTGGTATTATAGTAAAAGCAAATAATAACATTATTTCAAATTCAAATAAAGTAAGTCCAGTAGTTCTAAATATTTTACCACCAAAGTATATAAGTATTATTTGTACTATAGAAATAAAGGATATAACTATTATAAATCCTTTATTTTTTATTAAGTTTGAAAATAAATTTATTCTTGTTGTTCTTGCATTAAAAGCATTAAATATTGCTAAAAAAATAAATAATCCAAAAAATGCAGTCATTAAATATTTACTATTACAATCAACTCTAAATAACTCTTTTATAAAATTACTTTTTAAAAAATAAATACATAAACCAGAAGCATAAAATCCAGAAAATAATATTTCACTTATCATATATTTATTAATAATATGATCATTTTTATTCTTTGGGTTTTCTTTCATAAATTCTTTACTTGGCATTTCGTAAGCAAAAGCAAGACCAGCAAGTGTGTCCATAACCATATTTATCCATAACATTTGAATAATTGTTACTGGAGTTATAACTCCTATAAAAGGTCCAATTATAGATAAACTAAGAGCAACCATATTTATAGTAAGCTGAAAAATAATAAATTTTCTTATACTTTTAAATATTGTTCTACCATATAAAATACTTTTACTAATAGATAAAAAATTATTATCTAATATTATTAAATCACTTACTTCTTTAGCAACATCTGTTCCACTTCCCATTGCAATTCCAACTTCTGCTTTTTTTAAAGCAGGAGCATCATTTACACCATCTCCTGTCATTCCAACTATATTTTCAAGCTCTTGTGATAAACAAACTAACCTATATTTATCTTGAGGAAGGCTTCTAGCTAAAACTTTTAAATTTGGAAGAATTTTTTTAACTTCTTCATCCGTTAATTTTTCAAATTCACTACTACTTAATATTATGTCGCTTTCACTTTCAAGAATTCCAGTTTCTAAAGCTATATTTTTAGCTGAACTTAAAGAATCTCCAGTAACCATCACTACTTTAATACCAGCCTCTTTAACCTCTTTAACAGACTTTTTTACATTCTTTCTTACTTTATCTTTTAAAAATATAAATCCAACTAATACTAAATCATAAAGTTTATCACTTTTTCCATAGGCAAAAGCAATTATTCTATAATCATTGTTTTTTAAAATAATGTTTTCTATTTCATTAATTTTATATGAATCTAATAACTTTTCTTCACCATTACTATTAATATATTTATTACTTGCTTTTATTATTTTTTCATAAGCTCCCTTAAAAAAATATGTTTTATTATTATAATTAGTAGATATCATAGAATATTTTTTCATACTATCAAATGCTATATAATTTATTTTATGGTATTTATCATATTTAATATTCTTAAAATAATTTAGTATTGCTTTATCAGTTGAATTACTACCTATAATATTATTATTTTCATCAAAAAATGCATCATTATTTAAAATAAGAGATTGATATATGATATCACTTAATTCTTGATTTTTTATTACACTTACATCATTTATAAATTTACTATCAATCAAAAACTTATCTACAGTCAAATTACCTTCAGTAAGAGTACCAGTTTTATCAGTAAAAAGCATATTAATAGACCCCATAGCCTCTATACCAGTTAGCTTTCGAACAAGTACATTATCTTTTATCATTCTTTTCATATTAGATGAAAGAACTAACGTTATCATCATTGGTAATCCCTCTGGTACTGAAACAACTATAATTGTAACGCCTAAAGTTAAAGCATATATTATATGTGGAATTAAAAAATCTAAATTAGTAATTGAAAATATTATTTTACTTAAATTAAATCCATTTTTAATAATTAAAACATTAAATAGATATGAAAATATAACTAAAAATGCTCCTATATATCCAATAATACTTATTGTTTTAGCAAGAGAAGTTAATCTTAATTTTAATGGACTATCCGTATTAGTTGTATTAATACTTTCAGCTATTTTTCCATAATAAGTATTTTCTCCTACACTTGTAACTTTCATTATACATTTTTTAGCAATTACTATAGATGATCTATATAATTTATTATCATTATATACATTCTTTTCTTTTTCAATTGTTTCACCAGTTAAATTTGATTCATCAACTATAAGTTCTCCTTTTACTAAAATTCCATCCGCAGGTATTTTATCACCAACCTCAAGAACCACTGAATCTCCAACAACAATTTCTTCAACTTTTACTGTCATATTTTTACCATTTCTAATTACTTTACAATTTATTTTAGAGTTTTCAAGCATAAGTTTTTCAAATGATTTTTCACTACTATATTCTGACATTGATGAAATTAATGAAGCAAGTAAAACAGCTATTAATATACCAATTGTTTCAAAAATATTGGTGTTTTCAAATAAAAATACAACTTTAACCGCGAAAGCAATTAATAATATTTTAATAATTGGGTCACTTAATGACTCTATAATTATTTTTAATAATGTTCTTTTGCTTTTATTTTTTATTTCATTAGTTCCATAAGTATACCTACTTTTTTTAACTTCTTCATTACTTAAACCTTTCTCTTTCATAAGTTTATCCTCTTTATAATATATTTTAAACTCTGTTATTTAATTACTATTATTTTTAATTTATTTATGTTAAAATGTTTTACGGAGGATAGTCTAAAAGTAATGAAGTTAAGTGTAGTAATTCCAGTTTATAATGAACAAGAAGTAATAAATAAATTTTATGATAAATTAAAAGAAATAACATTAAATATTTCATATGAATTAATTTTTATTGATGATGGTTCTACAGATAATACATTAGAAATACTTAAAAATATATATAAAGAAGATAAAAAAAATATAAAAATAATTTCTTTTTCAAGAAATTTTGGTAAAGAAGCTGCGATGTATGCAGGTCTTAAATCATCAAGAGGTAAATACACTGTAATTATAGATGCAGACCTACAACAAAATCCAAAATATATTTTAGAAATGATAAAATTTTTAGATGAAAATAATGATTATTGCTCAATATGCATGATACAAAAAAAAGCAAGAGTTTTTAAAAATATATTTTATAAATTAATGAATAAAATAACTAATATTGATATAATTAATGGTGCATCTGATTTTAGAATGTTTAGAAGAAATGTTGTTGAAAACATTTTACTTTTATCTGAAAAAGATAGATTTTCTAAAGGAATATTTTCTTGGGTAGGTTTTAAAACATATTATCAAGAATATGAAGTGCAAGAAAGAAAAGGCGGAAAATCTAAATGGCCATTTATTAAATTAATGAGATATGCTATAGATGGAATAATTAATTTTAGTTCAGTTCCTTTAAGAATTCCTGCTTATTTAGGATTTATATCTACAATATTATCTTTTATATATTTTATAATAATATTAATTTTAATGTTATCAGGTATAAATATTAATTTTAATATTTCATTAATTTCTTTTATAATTATATTTACATCTGGAATTGAACTTATAAGTATAAGCATTATTGGAGAATATCTATTTAAAGTATTTAATGAAACTAAAAATAGACCTATATTTATTGCTAAAGAAAAGATTGGTTTTGATGAAAATTTATTATAAATTAAAAAAGAAATTTTTAAGTAAAAATTTTGTTTTGTTTGCTTTAATTGGAATAATTAACTTTTTTGTATATAATTCATTATATATTTTGTTAATACATATAATTAATTATGTGTATGCATCAATATTATCTTCATTTGCTAGTATGACATCATCATTTTTTTTAAATTCAAAATATAATTTCAAAGTAAAACCAACATTTAAGAATTTTATTTTATTTCCAATTTCAAACATACCAACTTTTGTATTTCAAACAACTGGTATTATATTATTAGTAGAAAAATTTCATATAAAAACTACTATTAGTGGAGTTCTTTCAAATCTTTGTGTAGTTCCATTTACATTTCTACTTATTAGTTTTTTATTAAAAGAAAGATAGAGGGTATTATATGTATTTATATGTATGTTATATAATAATTGCTATTATAATTGAAATAGCAATATTTAGTAAATTAAAAGTAAGAAAATATATAATTAAAACAAATAAAGTTAATGATGATATTAAAATAATTCAAATTAGTGATTTACATGGTTGTTACTATGGTATAAAGCAAAAATATTTAATAGATAAAATTAAAAATGAAAAACCTGATTTAATTGTATATACAGGAGATATTTTTGATGATAGATGGGATAATGAAGCAACTATTAATCTACTTAAAGAAACACATTACATCGCACCATGTTATTTTGTTATTGGTAACCATGAGTATCATAGCAATGATACTGATGAAATAATAGATATAATAAAAAAATGTAATATTAAAATATTAAGTCAAAGTAATGAAATAATAAAAATTAAAAATAGTAAAATAAATTTATATGGTTTAGATGACCCATTAAAAAATAAAAATGAAAAACACCCTATGAAAATATCAAAAGAACATCCATATTTAGATTCAATTAAGCCACTTAATTTACACATGTTTAATGTTTTATTAACGCATAGACCAGAAATGTTTAAACATTATGCTAGTAAAGGATTTGACACAATAATTGCAGGTCATGCTCATGGTGGCCAGGTAAGAATTCCTTTTATTTTAAAAAATGGCTTGTTTGCTCCAAACCAAGGAATATTTCCAAAATATACTGGAGGTATGTATAAATATAATAATTCAATTATGATAGTTTCAACTGGTCTTTCAAATTATGAAAGTGTTCCAAGAATATTTAATAGACCAGAACTTGTTGTTATAAATATTAAAAAGGATTAATTTTAATCCTTTTTATACATTTTAAGATAATTGAATGTGTATTTTTATAAATCTGCTCCACTCTCAGCATTAGTGTCAAGTGATGCAAACTCATTATTAATATAATGTATATAAGCAGCGGCACCTATCATGGTAGCATTATCAGTACAATATTTTTTTTCAGGAATAGAAATATTAACATCATTTCTTTTACACATTTCTGCAAGACTATTTCTTATAAAGCTATTACTTGATACACCACCTGATATAATAAAATTTTTAATGTTTAAATCTTTAATAGCTTTTTCACATTTACATACTAAACTATTAGTAACTGCATTTTGAAATGAACATGCAAGATCATAATATCTTATTTCGTTTCCTCTTTGCTTTTCATTATGTACTAAATTATTACAATAACTTTTAATTCCGCTAAAACTGAAATTATAACTATCATCATCTAATAATTTTGGCATTGGATAAGAAGGTTCTCCATTAGATGCAAATTTTTCTAAGTTTGGTCCTCCTGGATAAGGAATTGACATTATTCTAGCAACTTTATCAAAACATTCACCAATTGCATCATCAAGGGTTCTTCCTAAATACTTAAAACTATTTTCATTTTCCATTAGTATTAAATCTGTATGTCCACCACTTATTACTAAAGATAATAAAGGATAATTCATATTATTTCCTATTTTATTAGCATATATATGACCCATCATATGATTAACTTTTATAAATGGTTTATTATAAATAAGACTTAATGTCTTAGCACACTCAAGGCCAACAAGCAAACTACCTAATAAACCGGGTCCATAAGTGCAAGCAAAAGCATCCATATCTTCTAGTTTCATATTTGCTTTTTTTAAAGTTTCTTCAATTACTATTGTAATATTTTCAAGGTGCATTCTTGATGCTATCTCAGGTACAACTCCACCATATAATGTATGAGTATCAATTTGAGAATTTATTACAGTAGCAACATCAACTGTACCATTTTTTACAATACTTGCACTTGTTTCATCACATGAACTTTCAATTGCAAATATATATATATCTTTATTTTCCCTTTCCATAATTAATGCATCATCATCCTTATAATATTTTTTTCTTTCTGCTATTACATTAAAACCATATTTTTTATATAGTTTAATAGCAATATAATTGTGTTTTCTAACCTCTAACATTATCTTATCAGCACAAATGTTTTTCAATAATTCTTCCATTAAAGCTGAGGCAATATGCTTATTTCTATATTCTTTTTCAACATATAAATCAGTAATATCAGTTATCTCATATAAACTTTTATATATAAGATATCCAACTTCTTTATCATTAATATAATAAATCAATTTATATTCAAATTCATTAATAACTATTTTTTTTATCAAAGTTCAACACCAATTTTTTTCACATAATTTGCTTTTAATAAATGTATATTTATTTTATTTAATTTATCTTTATATTTTCTTAATTTAACTATATCAATATGATTATCAACAATTTTATATTGTTTATAATCATCTAAATTTTGAATATATTTTTCATTAACTAAAATATTGTTATTTTTATCAAAAACACTAATATAATAACCTTTATTATCTTCTATAACTGCCATTTTATCTTCATTAGTATCATTACTTATTAAATATAATGTTAAACTAGAAATAGGATATACCGGTATATTAAGAGTATAACCTATAGTTTTAACTATAGAAAGACCTATTCTTATACCAGTAAAACTACCAGGCCCATTTACTACAATAATACTTTCTATGTTATCAAATGTAATTTTTGCTTCTTCAAGTAATTGCTTAAGTGTAGGTAAAACTATTTTAGAATGTTCATGATAACTTTCTATTTCTTTAGTATAAATTTTATCTTCATTAAATAAAGATAAATAAACATATTCACTATGTGTATCAACAAACAATGTATACATAAAATACACCACCAAAGATATTCTACCAAATTTTTTATAAAAAGTCTTTAACTATCAAATAATATTTTAGTAAAATAAAAGCAACTTTTTTATTAGCTGCCTTTAAAAATAAGTATAAATTTATTAAATTATTCTTTAATATTATTCTTTTTCTTCTTTAAATATATATATAATTTTGGAAATTTATTAATTAAAAGTCCTTTTAAATTTTTTCGTATAGCTAGTTTTATATCAGCAAGAAAAACAAGAGTTCTTCTTGGAGTAAGTGGACCTGTAAACCAAAAATCATAGTATTTTTCCATAAAGTGTCTAAATTTAGTATCTTTTTTATAACACCACTTATATTTATTTACATAATACATAAAATATCTTACTACAAATAATACTTCATGATCAGGAAATTGTGGTTGTTTAATAAATACTTTAGTCTTTGGAGTAATTTCTCTTAAAAAGCCTGCTTCTTCAGCTGTTTTTTTAAGTATTGTCATTGGATATGGATAAAATATATTTGGAATAGTTTGGTCACTTTTTAATTTTGCATTTAATTTTACTGTTTCTAATGCTTTATGTAAATCTTCATAAGGTAGTCCAATAATATTATATGTAAGAACTGTTATTTTATATTTATTAAACCATTTAGAACAATTTATCATTTGTTCATCAGTAGTAAATCTTTTCAAATATTTTTGTCTTATTTCTTTATTACCACTTTCAAGTCCTAAATCAATTACATAGCATCCTGCTTCTTTCATTCTTCTAACTGTATCTTCAGTAACAATGTCAAATCTTAAATTACAAGTAAAAGGTAAATGTATCTCTTTTGTATATAAATCAATAAATTTATCAAACCAGTCTGGAAACATATTAAAAATTGCATCTCTAAAATTTATATATTTAATATTAGGATATTTTTTTAAAATATTTTTAACTAATTCTATAGATTTTTCTGGGCTTCTAAATCTTGCATATTTTGCTTTATTAGGATAAACATTTCTAAATTGTGAATTACCACAATATGTACAAGCATAAACACACCCTCTACTTAGCATAATAAGTGCTGTATTTGTTTTAACAGATTCTAAGTTTTTATAGTCAAATAATTCAGTATCTGGAAATGGTAATTCATCTAAATTTTCAATAAGAGGTGCTACTTCATTTCTAATAATTTTACCACCTTTATTAAAAAACATACTTTTTATATTAGTATAATCTTTTTTAGCAACTATTGATTCTAATAATTCAAGTGTAGGATATTCTCCTTCTCCTAAACATACAGAATCAACACCTTCTATTTTCATAAATTCATCAGGTACTAATATTGCATGATATCCACCAGCAGTAATATGAACCTTTTTATCAACTTCTCTTGTCCATTTAACTAATTTTTGAAAATATTCAAAAGCTGTTGTACGAACAGTAAATCCAAGTAAGTCAATATGTCCCATTTTTTTAAGAGCTTTTTTAAAAGTTTTTTCGTCATATTCATTACTAATATGAATAAGTGAGACTTTATGTCCATGTTGTTTTAAAACTGCTGAAATTGATGCTAAACCTTCACTATAATTTCCACCACTATTCTTTGATGTTTCTTCTTCCAAAAAGTCAGGATATACTAAAACACAGTGTCCTACCTTTTTATTAGAAATTTTTTTTGTTTTATTATTTTCTTTAATTTTTTTATTCATATATACACCTGTTTCCATTACATATTATACATAAACTTATTATTTTTATCAATTATTTCGCATTTTTAAGTAAAATACTTTTAAGTCTAAGAGAAGCATCATATATTTCTTTTTTACTTAAAGATTCATTTTCACTTTTTATTTTCTCTATAGCATCCTTAATAGTAATATTTTCTTTAACCATCTTATCTATAATTTGAGATTCTAATGAGATTTTATTTTCATTATCATTTTTTATTTCATTTTTTCTAATAACTAAAACATATTCACCTAATTCAGAAACATTAGATTGATTTAGTAATTCAAGTACACTACTAGAATAGCCATAATATTTTTTCTCAAATTTCTTGGTAAGTTCATTACATAAACAAATCTTAGGATTATCTAAAATATCTATAATTAATTTTAATAATTTTTTTATTCTTTTAGGAGATTCATATAACACCGCTACTAGTGAACTATCATGTTTAATTTCATTTAATTTTTTACTTAACTTACCTGTTTCTCTAGGTAAAAATCCATAAAAAGTAAATGAATTAATATTAAACCCAGATACAGTAAGTGCACTTATTACAGCACAAGCACCAGGAACTGAAAAAACATCAATGTTATTCTTAATTGCTTCATTAACTAAAATACTACCAGGATCAGATATACATGGTGTTCCAGCATCTGTTATTAATGCAACATTTTTTCCACTTTTAAGTTCCTCAATTATTTTTAAAGTAGATGATTCTTCATTAAACTTATGATGAGAAATCATTTTAACTTTAGAACCTATATGATTAATAAGAACTTTTGAATTTCTTGTATCTTCAGCAGCTATTAAATCTACACTTGAAAGACACTCTTTAGCATTTTGTGATAAATCTTTTAAATTACCTATCGGTGTTGATACTACAAACAAACACCCTTTTACATCAGACACTTAATTAACTTCCTTTCTATTAATTTTAAAAAATGCACAAAAGTGCATTTTATTCAACTTCTATAATACCATATTTATTATCTTTTCTTTTATAAATCAAACAAACAGAATTAGTTTCTACACTTTTATATAAATAAAAATTATGATCAAGTAATTCCATTTGAGTTATTGCTTCTTCCTCATCTATAGGTTTTAAAAATACTTTTTTTCTTTTAACAATATCTTCTTGAGTTTCAATATACTCTGGATAATCTTGAGTTATATTTTCTTTACGTTTTTTAGAAATTAATTTTGTTTTATATTTTCTAAATTGTCTTTCTAATTTATCAATAGCCAAATCAATAGCGGCATATAAATCACTATGTGACTCCTCTACTCTAATTTGAAATTTTTTAAGTGGTATAGTTATTTCAGCTTTTTGTTCTCTTCCCCTAATAGAAATTACTGCGACCGCTTCCATTTCAGAAGGATTATCAAAATATTTATCCATTCTAGATAATTTATCCTTCAAATATTCTTGAATTGATTCAGTTACTTCTACTTTATTTCCTCTTACGGATAACTTCATATCATCACTCCTTTATATATCCATTTTAACATATAACAATTTAAAACATATAAATTTATAACTATTTTTACGCAATCTTTACAAAATATAGTTGACTTTGGTTTTCTTTTTTACTATAATGAATGAGCAATGCCTGATTAGCTCAGTCGGTAGAGCAACTGGCTGTTAACCAGTGGGTCGCAGGTTCGAGTCCTACATCAGGCGCCAGTGATTATAAAAGATAGGAAACTATCTTTTTTTCTTTGCATAAAAAATAAATATATATTTTTTTAACTTTTTTAGCACTTAATGTTGACAAGTGCTAAAAATTGAGTATAATAGATAATGAAGGAGGAATTAGATATGGCATTATTACCAAGTAAGTTTTATTTCGATAATTTTTTAGATGATTTATTCGATGAGGAAAGGAGTCCAAAATTTGATTTAATGAAATGTGATATATATGAAAAAGATAATAAATATCATATGATAATGGATATCCCAGGAATTGAAAAAGAAAACATCAAAATTGAATGTAATGATGGTTATTTAACTATCAGTGCTAAACAACACAGTGAAAAGAAAGATGAATCTAAAAATTATATTAGAAGAGAAAGAAGATTTGGAGAATTCAAAAGACAATTTTATGTTGGAGACATCAACATGGATGATATAAAAGCAGAATTCAAAAACGGTGTATTAAACGTAACAGTTCCTAAATTCGAAGAAAAATCAAATAAAAAAGTTATTGAAATAGAATAAAAATTCACAAAAGCATCTCTAAAAAGAGGTGCTTTTTTTTGATTAGTAAAACAGTTGCATTGACTTTAAATTTAACAAATGTTAAAATCAAACATGTAAAAACGAAGAACAAGAGGAGTAAAATATCTCTTATTAACAGAGAGGAAGGAATTAGGTTGAGAATCCTTCTTAATAATGTATTTGAAGGTAGCTTGGGAGTTATGTGTTTGAAATAGTAGTAAATCACATTGTTTGTCGCATTAAGACTTTAAAGATAGTAATTACTATAAAATAAGGTGGTACCACGGTTTATTCGTCCTTTGATGAATAAACTTTTTTAATTATAAGGAGTTGTGAATTTATGTTAGAAAAAAAATATAATCATCTTGAGGTAGAAAATAACAAATATGAAATATGGAAAGAAAAAGGTTACTTTAAATCTGATGTTTCATCATCTAAAAAACCTTTTACAATTGTTTTACCTCCACCAAATATTACAGGAGTATTACACTTAGGCCATGCAAGAGATATAACACTTCAAGATATAATTATAAGATACAAAAAAATGAATGGGTTTGATACATTATGGCTTCCTGGTATGGACCATGCTGCGATAGCAACAGAAACCAAAGTAGTAAAAAAATTAAAAGATATGGGGATTAACAAGTATGAATATGGAAGAGAAAAATTTTTAGATGCTTGTTGGCAGTGGACTTATGAACATGCAGAAACAATCAGAAAACAATGGGCAGTAATGGGTATAGCCTTAGATTATTCTAAAGAAAGATTCACTTTAGATGAGGGTTTATCAAAAGCAGTAAGAAAAGTTTTTGTTGATTATTATAACGAAGGATTAATATACAGAGGAGAAAAAATAATTAATTGGGATCCAACTGCTCAAACCGCTTTATCAAATGAAGAAGTTATATATTCAGAAGAACAAAGTGCATTTTATCACTTAAAATATAAATTAGAAGATTCTGATGAATATATAGATGTTGCAACAACAAGACCAGAAACATTATTTGGAGATACAGCAGTTGCTGTTAATGAAAATGATGAAAGATACAAAAAATATATTGGTAAGAATGTTGTTCTTCCAATTGTAAATAGATTAATACCTATTATAACTGATGAGCATGCAGATATGACAAAAGGTACGGGAGCAGTTAAAATCACCCCAGGAAGTGACCCAAATGATTTTGAGGTTGGCTGTAGACATAATTTACAAAGAATCAATATCATGAATGATGATGCTACAATGAATGAAAATTGTGGTAAATATTCAGGTATGACAAGAGAAAAATGTAGGGAAGAATTACTAAAAGAATTAGAAAAATCTAATCTTCTTCTTAAAGTAGAACCTATAGTTCATGAAGTTGGACATAGTGAAAGAACAGGTACTATAATTGAACCGATGATAAAAAAACAATGGTTTGTTAAAATGAGACCACTAGCTGATAGTATTTTAGAAATGCAAAAAAATAAAAATGAAAAAGTAAATTTTGTTCCTTCAAGATATGAAAAAACAATGAATCACTGGATGGAAATCACTTATGACTGGTGCATTTCTAGACAATTATGGTGGGGTCACAGAATTCCAGCTTGGTATAAAGGCGATGAAATATATGTAGGAATGAACCCACCAACTGGTGAAGGGTGGAAACAAGATGAGGATGTATTAGATACTTGGTTTTCATCAGCACTATGGCCATTTGCTACTCTTGGTTGGCCAGATGACACAGACTTATTAAAAAAATATTATCCAAATAATTGTTTAGTAACCGGTTATGACATTATACCTTTTTGGGTAAATAGAATGACATTTCAAGGAAAAAAGCTATTAGGAAAACGACCATTTGAAACTTGTCTTATACACGGTTTAATAAGAGATAAAGAAGGTAGAAAATTCAGTAAATCATTAGGAAATGGAATCGACCCATTTGATATGGTAAATGAATATGGTGCTGATGCACTAAGATACTATTTATCAACAGATGTAGCACCTAGTACAGACATGAAATTTGATGAAGAAAAAGTTAAATCATCATGGAATTATATAAATAAAATTTGGAATGCTTCAAGATTTGTAATATCAAATACTCAAGATTTAAAAGAAATTAATTTACTATCATTAAAACCTGAAGATAAATGGATATTATCTAAATTTGAAAAATGTGTAAAAGAAACAATAAAATATATGGATAAATATGAATTTAATAATGCAGGTGCATCTTTATATGAATTTACTTGGAATTACTTTTGCGATTATTACATAGAAATGAGTAAATTTTCTTTAGATACAGATAGTACAAAATCAATTTTATGTTATATTTTAACAGGAATATTAAAAATGCTTCATCCATTTATGCCTTTTGTTACAGAAGAAATATATCAAATGCTACCTATTAGAAATTATGATTCAATTATGTTAGAAAGTTATCCAGAATTTTCTAAAAATTATATATTTGATATAGAAGAAAAAGTTATAGATGATAGTATTGAATTTATAAAAGCATTTAGAAATATAAAAATTGAAAACAATATTACAAAAGATATGAAAGTGCTATTTAACGATAATATTAATAATTCTTTAATTATTAAAATGCTAAAATTAGATGAAACTAATATAATAAAAGAACCTCTTAAAATTAAAGCATATAAAGTTTTTTCAAATAAAATAAAAGCTACTATATTCTTTGAAAAAATTGAAACTGCTGCTGATAAAGCAATAAAAGAAGCACAGATTAATGCTTTAAAAGCATCAATTAATAGAAGAGAAGTACTACTTGCTAATGAAAATTATGTTAAAAAAGCACCTGAAAAAATAGTAAAAATGGATATAGAAAAACTAAAAGAAGAAAAGAAAAAATTAGAAAATTTATTAAATGAATAAATATATAAATGAGCACAAAAAGAAAAGTAAATGTGCTCTATTTTATTGTTATCACACAAATAATTTGATAGAATATAATAGGTGATAAAATTTGACAAATAATAAAGTTTTTAGAACTATAGATGAACAAATTGAAATACTTAAATCAAAAAATTTAATTATAAATAATGAAGATTATGCTAAAACTGTTCTTTTAAGAGAAAATTATTTCTTTTTAAATGGATATAGACATATATTTTTAAAAAAAGATTTAAGTAGAAAATTTATTAATGGTTCTACTTTCGAAGAACTATATGCATTATTTTGCTTTGATAGAAGATTTAGAAATATTATATTTAAAAATCTTTTAATTGTTGAAAATAATTATAAATCAATATTCAGCTATGCAGTAAGTAAACATTATGGTTATAAAGAAAAAGATTATTTAAATGTTAATAACTTTACAAATGATAAATCTAGATCTAGACAAGTAAATGATTTAATAAGAAAATTAAAAAGACAAATTAGAATTAATGGAAAACAACATACCGCAACTAGCCATTACTTAAATAACTATGGTTATGTACCAATGTGGATTGGAGTTAAAGTATTAAGTTTTGGTATAGTTAGTGAAATGTTTAGTATATTAAAACAAGAAGATAAAAATGCAATCGCAGAATTTTATAAAATAGACCCTGAAATATTAGAAATATATTTACCTATACTTGCTAATTACAGGAATTTATGTGCTCATGAAGATATTTTATTTGACCATTTTACTCAGAGATACATACCAGATTCAAAATATCATAATTTATTAAATATTAGTAAAACTAATGGTGAATACATATATGGGAAAAATGATATATTTGCATTAATTATTATACTTAAACAACTACTAACAAAAGATGATTTTAAAATGATGATGAATGAAATAAATTATGAAATTGAATATTTAGATGGTGAAATTCATAGTGTTGAAATAACAGATATACTAGATAAAATGGGATTCCCATTAAATTATAAGGATATTTCATATATAGAATAAGGATAATTTATGAGAAGAAAAATAATTAATATAATATTATTTTGTTTTGGAATTTTTACTGGAATTATATTATTTATATTATTTAATTTTTATAATACTAATAAAAGTGAAAATTCAAATACAAATTTAAATGATGCTATCAAAAAAATAGAAAGTGCAACTGTCGCAGTTGAAACTTTCACAAATAATGAAATGCAATACTTAGGTTCTGGTTTTGTTTTTGCAAAAAATGATAAATATGGTTTTATATTAACTAATAGTCATGTTGTAGAAAAAGCAGGAGATGTTAAAATAAAATTTAATAATAATAAATTAGTTGATGCAAAAATTGTTAAAAGTAATAGTTATTATGATTTAGCAATTCTAAGTGTTCCTGTAGATAATATAATAAGTGTTGCAACTCTTGGAAATTCAGACAAATTAAATGTTGGTGATGAAATATTTACTGTCGGAACACCTTGCGAAGAAACATATTATAATAGTGTAACAAGCGGAATTATAAGCGGATTAAATAGAAAAGTATCTGCTAACGTATATAAAAACGGTGATGAAACAACTATAATGAATGTAATTCAATTTGATGCATCTATTAATATTGGTAATAGTGGTGGTCCTTTATGTAACATGAAAGGAGAAGTTATAGGAATCAACACAATGAAAATTGCCGAAGAATATGTTGAATCAATTTCTTTTGCTATTCCAATAAACGATGCTCTTGATTATGTTAAAAATGTACTAAATATATAAAAAATAAGCAATATTTATTGCTTATTTTTAATTTTATCTTAATTTATAACCATTATCCATATAACTAAGTAAATCATCTTGTGACATATCTTGGTTTAAATCATTACCATTTAAAACAGCTAATGTAGTATCATTAACATCCCACCAAGCTATACCATTTGAATCAAGTACAGAATATAATTTATACCCTTCAAACATTTTTTGATTAAATGAATTATAATCTCTTGCAAACTGTAAATCAATAATATTACCAGCCTCATCTAATTTAACAAGCCCGATAGCTGCTGCTACTTGTTTAGATGGTTGAGAAGTACTAGAAACTGGGTTATGTAAGTCTCCACTTTGATACATTTTAGCACTTTCTTTTATTTCAAATTCAGAAGAAAATATTTTTTCTTTAATTTGTTCCTTCTCTGCTTCCTCAGTTCTAATTGTTTGAACCGCTTCCTCTACTCTTTCACTATTTGATTTTTCTATTCTTGTATTATTTACATTATTAACAACTGCACTAGCAAGTCCAGCAAGTGCTGCTGCTCCTAAAATAATCGTTCCAACTTTACGTATTATTTTACCTTTCATTTTATCAATATCTTTAGGTTTTTTTACATTAACAACCTCTGGATTATTATCTTTCTTTTTCGTAGAATTTAATTTTTCACAAATAATTTTATTTACATCTTTTTTATATTTTAAATCTTCTTCATAAGAATCTTTATTAATTAATGTTGCTTTACTTTTTAAAAGAGCTGTTTGTTGTAATTTTACATCATTATTATTTCCAACAGTTTTATTAAAAATATCATTAGAAATTAAATATTCAGCACCTCTATTAAAGTTTTTTTCATTACTAAAATATTCAATCTTCTCATTTTTATTAGAGTAATATCTCATTATTGTTGATAAATTCTCATTACCAAAATAATTTATTATAGGGTTATTTTTAATTTCATTAAATAAAGACCTTTTATTTAACTCTATTGACAACTTAATACACTCATTTAAAGATTGCTTTAATTTTTTTTGTAAATCATCAAGACATATAGTCCAATTATCTATTTTATCATTTCTTTCATTTACCTTATTATTTGAATACATTAACATATAACGTTGCTTAAAATCATAATATGTTTCTATAAACTTATTAACATTATTAAAATACCCATTAGATAAACTAACTAATTCTTCATTAGTTATATTATTATCAAAATTAACATTTGGGTTAAAATCTCTATACTTAATAATATTTGCATTCGCAGTATTTGTATCACCATCTATCCTTGAAAACACTTTAGAATTTGAATATTTATTAAGTGGTAAATTATACATAACTGTTATATTTCCATACTCATCTTTTACATTATTAAAAGAAATAGCATCTTTACTATAATTTAAAAACAATTCATTATAAACATATTCAGGATCAAGTGAATCTCTTCTTTTAAACAAACTTTTTAAATTAGAAATATTACCAGGATTTAAATATTTATACCCTTCTTTATATTCTTCTTTTATATAATCTTCAACAGTACCATTATATGCCATATAGCACTCTCCTTTTCTTAACATTAATCATTATCATCAATTTTAATAATTATTTCTCCATCTTTAGAAAATAAATATTTCTCTCTTGCGTACTTTGCAACATATTCAGGATCTTGCAATTTAGATATTTCAGATTCAAGTTCATCTTCTTTCACTAGTACATTATTATATTCAATATCTAATTCTCTCTTATCTTCTATATTTTTAAATATTTGTATCCAATAAGAAAACATATTACTTACAAAATAAATAAGTAAAGGAAAAAAAATCATCAAAAGTAGAAATAATCTTCTTTTATCCTTAACTGTTGCTCTTCCCATTCTATTCTCCTATAGTTTAAATTATATCACATATTTTTAAAATAACAATTAAGGTTTTATACTTTTACATATCTTTTACGCTACTTAATGAATTTTTTATAAAATAATATACCTAAAACAAAATTTAAAACAAAATAAATATGTATATCTCCATTATTAATTATTTTATTAAGTAAAAAATAAATTAATGTAATATTAATACAAAAAAAGAATATACTAACAGTTTTATATTTTCCTTTTTTAATAACTTTAAAAAAACTATAAATATACATTATAATTATTCCATATATAAAAGAAAAAATTAAAGATAATATTTGTTTTTCTAAAATCATTATTTAAAAAGTTTTGATAATATACTTTCAGTTTTTACTTTTTTATTTCCTTCTTCTAAATAAATTAAACTATCTATTTTACCTTTAATTGATAAATTACCTTGGAAAGTATCCAATTTAACAAGTTCAAGTCCTTCTCCTTTAACTAATATATAACCCATAATACTTTCAATAAAAAATTCATTTGAATCAAAACTTTCAATTTTTTTAATTCCAGTTAAAAAAGATGTTTTCCTTTCACTTATTTGTACTGAATGAGCATTATTTATTATTTCTTTATTTTTATCCATATAAATTAAATGACTATTATCATTTCCTCCTTAATTAATTATATGAACTTACAAACAAAAAAAGCATAAATTAATATGCTTTATAAACTATTCTTCTTCAGATGTAGTTTCTGTGTCTTCTGCTTTTTCATATGCATCAAGGATTTCTCTTTCAAACATACTTCTAACTTCTTGACTAATTGGATGAGCAGTATCTCTATATCCACCAGTAGCTGTCTTTCTACTTGGCATAGCTATAAATAATCCATTATCTCCTTCGATAATTCTAATATCATGTACAGCAAATTCATCATCCAACAAAACAGTTGCGATACCTTTCATACGAGAGTTTTCTCTATTAACTTTACGTATGTTTACAGATGTTATCTTCATCAAATTACCTCCTTAATAATATTATAAATTAATTTTAAAACAAATTATAAACAAAATCAAGCACTATCACACATTACTTAACATTACTTAAAATAAATAAAACCTAGTGTAATTCACACTAAGTAATATTAATTTAAACAGTAGTTAGTTTAATTTCTTTTACATTTAAAGCTTGACTACCCTTTGGAGTTTGTATTAACTTAAATTCTACTATGTCGCCTTCTTTTAATGTTTTATATCCATCATAATCTATTTGAGAATAATGAACAAAAATATCATCACAAACTTCATCGCTTCTTTCAATAAATCCATAACCTTTTTCATTATTGAACCATTTCACTTTACCTTTATACATTTTTCTTACACCTTCCCTTCTTATTTACATATTTAATTTAACAAAAAATAATATCACTAACAAGAAAAAGCGTACTACAAAATTCGACAATATAATGTTTAAAATATTTATTTTAATGTCTAAAGATATCTATTTTAATTTTTTTAAAATTTTTAAACATAATTAATTAATAATTTATATTTTTATTCAATTATTAATTATTAATTAATTTTTTTTGATATAGTCTAATTGTGGTTAATATGAAAGATTTTATTTTAGATTATTTAATGAAAAATATTTCTAATTATAATACTTATAGTAATAGTAAATTAAAAGAAATAAAATATGGTTTAGAAACATTATATTTAACTATTACTAAAACTATAGTTATTATTATATTATCAATTATATTAAACACTTATCATAATTTATTTTTATTAATAATTTTTTATAGTTTACTAAGACTATTTGGTTCTGGATTACATGCTACAAAAAGTATATATTGTTGGATTTCATCTCTATTAATATTTTCATTAATTCCAATAATAATTGATAAAATATATATTAGTAAAAAAATTATGATAACTATTTCTAGTATTTGTACTATATTAATTTTATTTTATAGTCCTTCAGATACAATAAAAAGACCTATGAATAATAAGAAAAAAAGATTAATTGATAAAATTATTTGTACTATATTATCAACTATATATACTAGTTATATTATTATAAGTAATAATTACATTTATAATAATATTCTATTATTTTCACAAATTATTGAAACAGCACTTATATTACCAATTAGTTATAAACTATTTAATTTAAGATATAACAACTATAAATACAATTAAATAGTTTGTATAGAAAAAAGAAAGGAGGTATACTATGAAAAAAATGTTAGCGCTTGTTTCAGCAGCTTTAGGCTCAATCGTTGCTTTAACTGCTTCTGGAGCATGCTGGGGTTTTTGGTTTGATGAAGCAAAAATGCCAGAAACTTTAAAATAAACACTAAAAAATAGAATCATAAATTCTATTTTTTTATGCTTAATTTTGCTATAAATGTGTTATTAATTTGATTAAATTCTAAATCTAATTTATTATTTGACTTCTTTATAACAATATCTGCGATATGTAAACCTAATCCTCTATTTTTACCTTTACTACTATAATGTTTTTTAGATATTAAATCTAAATTAACTTTATTTTTTGTAGTATTAGCTATTTCTATAATAAGCATTTTATTTTCTGTATATATATCTACAGATATTTCTTTATCATTAGACTTTATACTAGCTTCACTAGCATTATCTAGTAATATTCCTAATATTTTACTTACTAAATAATATAAATCACCATCAAAACTTTTTAAAAGTTTTTTACTATCTTTACTAATTAACAAATTAACATTAAGTCCTTTATCTTTCATATCATAAAATTTATAATATATAACAGCTTTTATTCCATATGGTAAATCACATACATTATTAAAATATTTTAAATCATTATTATCATATTTTTTAATAAGCATATTAATTGTTTCATTAAATTTATTTATATCTTCATTTCTATAACTCTTTAATATAATTAAGTTATTAAGCATTTCATGTCTATTCATTTTATCATTATCAATTATTTTTTCATACTTAATCATAAAATTAAGTAATGCTTCATTATTTTTTTCAACTAATAATATTTTTAAATATTGTTTAAATAGTATTATTTCAAGTATCACTAGTATTATAAGAAGTATAATAGAATAAAAATAATTTATAGATGAAATATTCTTTGCGTTATTTACATTAAGCATATTTATAGCAATAAGTACTATTATCATAGATATTAAAATTAATTTATCATTAAAATTTTCTAATATATAATAAAATTCTCTTATATATTTTTTTAATTTTGGTATTTTAAAAACT
>CAVCAD010000050.1:0-8578 GCA_963600145.1 Bacteroidaceae bacterium | reverse complement strand
TTAATCTTTACTTGAATTTATTTATTAATTAGTTTATAATTAATTCATAATAGCGGAGGTTAGTGTGAGAGGATTAGTATCATCATTTAATAAACTTTTAAAAAATAAAAATGCAGTTACTTTTTTGTGTGTATTTGCAGGGGTAATTGTTCTTTGGGTTGGATATAATTATAGGTTTAATTCAGCTGTTAATCCAGTTGAAGTACCTTATGCAATTACGGAGATTAAACCAAGAACTAAAATAGAAGATAGTATGATTGGTATTGTTAAAATTCCGGGTTCAATGCTTACATCTGGGATTGTAACAACTAAAGAGCAAGTAATTGGTAAGTATGTAAATTATAATACTATTATACCAGCAGGTAGTTTGTTTTATAAAAATGTTCTTGTGGATTGGTCTGATATGCCAGATTCCGCATGGGCTGATATTAAAGATGGATATACTGTTATTGCACTACCGGTTAGTGTTGAATCTACTTTAGGTAATTCTATTCGCCCTGGTAATGTTATTGATTTATACTATGCCGCAACAGAATCAGATGGAAGGCTTTTACTTGGAAAACTAATTGAAAGTATTGAAGTATTAGCAGTTAAAGATTCAACTGGTAAGAATGTGTTTGATGATGCATCAAATCCAGGTACACCTGCATATTTAGTATTTGCTGTGTCTGAAGAACTTCATTTGCTTCTTAGAAAAGCAACATATTTATCTGGAGATATAATACCGGTTCAAAGGAACGCTAATTATACTAATAGCCTTAATCCCCCAACAGTTTCCAGTGAATACATAAGAGATTTTATATTATCGCAGACTGTTAATTTAGATAGCGAAGAATTAACTGGTCTTGAAACAGAATAATTTAAAGGAGGTTATTAATGAATAATATAGTAGCTAGTGTAAAGAATTTTTTAAAAAATAAAAATACTGTAACTATACTTTGCGTTTTTGCTGGTGCAATTGTATTATGGATAGGATATAATGCTAGGTTTAATGCTGCTGTTAGTCCTGTTAGAGTTCCATATGCTGTTGTTGATATACAACCAAGAACGAAAATAGAAGATACTATGATAGGGCTCGTTGAAGTACCATCTTCAATGCTTACATCTAGTACTGCTAGATCTAAACAAGAAGTTGTTGATAAATATGTTGATTCGGATACTATGATACCAGCTGGTAGTTTGTTTTATCGTAGTACTTTAGTAGAGTGGTCAGAAATTTCTGATTCTGAGTGGGCTGATATTGATGATGGAAATACTGTTGTTGCTCTTCCTGTTGATGTCACTTCAACGCTTGGCAATTCAATTTATCCTGGTAATTATATTGATTTATATTATGTAGCTATTGAATCAGACGGAAGGCTTTTACTTGGAAAACTAATTGAAAGTATTGAAGTATTAGCAGTTAAAGATGGTAATGGAAATAATGTATTTGAAGATTCTTCAAATATAGGAACTCCTGCATATTTATTGTTCTCAGTTCCAGAGTCATACCATTTGCTTCTTAGAAAGGCATCATATTTATCAGGTGAAATAATCCCTGTACAAAGGAATAGAAGTTATACTGAAGAAGCAACAATGACTAGAATAGCAAGTGAATATATAAGAGATTTTATTCTTTCACAAACAGTAAATTTAGATAGTGAGGAATTACCTGATATATCAATAGATGAAGTTGAATTAACAGTTGATGAATAGGAAGTGAAGAAATGGATAATATAGTTTTTTCTCAAATAGATTTTGGACCATTTCAATCATTACTTGATGATGATGATATAACAGATATATCTTATTCAAATGGTGGCCAAATACATTTGAAAAGTTTATCTAAAGGAATTTACAGAGTTGAAATTCCTGGTGTTGATGATGCACTTTTGGAAAAAATTGCTTTTCAGTGTTCAAATGTAATGGGTAAAACATTTAATATGGCAAGTCCAACACTCGATGCTGAAAGTGCTGAACTAAGACTTAACTTTTTACATGAATCAATATCTACTAACGGTATTGCGTGCGTTATGCGTAAAACACCAGCAAAAATTAGATTAAACAAAGATAAATTATTAAATGAAAAGTATGTTTCACTACCAATACATGAATTTTTGCTTAAATGTATTGAAGGACATTGCAATGTAATTGTTAGCGGAGAAACTGGTAGTGGTAAAACAGAACTTGTAAAGTATTTAGCTAGTCATACTAAAGAAAATGAAAAAATAATTACTATAGAAGATACTCTTGAACTTCATTTAGATAGAATATTTCCTCATAGAGATATAGTTGCTATGAAGACAAATAATATAGCAAGTTATAGTGATATTCTTGTTGCATGTATGAGACAAAATCCAAAATGGATTTTACTTTCTGAGGTGCGTAGTGCAGAAGCAGTTATGGCTGTAAGAAACTCTATATCATCAGGACACAATATTATATCTACAATACACTCTGATAAAGCATCTAGTATTCCAATGAGAATGTATTCATTACTTGAAAGTAATTTGGATATTGAACAGTTTTTGAAAAGTATACATAGATATGTACAAATTGGTATTCATGTTAAAGGTTATATGTCAAAAACACTAGGTCGTTTTCAAAGAGAAATAATAGAAGTTGTTGAGTTTTATGTAGATAAAAATAATGAAGCAAAAACTAATGTTATGTATAAAAAGAGTTTAGATGGAACAGAAATTTATAATAATCCTACTGAATATTTAATAGATTATTTAAGTATTCAAGGTGTTGAAATACCAGAGGATGTTTTTATTCCTAAAGAAGCAGAATTTAAACAGCAAGAAAATAATAATCAATTTGAAACTTTAGAAATGATATAAGAAATAAATAAGGAGGTATTATGATAGAAATTATAATTATTGTGGCTTTAGTAATTTTTGCCATAACTTATAGAAAAAATTCAGGAAAAAATGTCTATAAATATATTACTAGTGCTGTTTCCGAAGCATATGATAAGTACGCTCCTTATTCATTTAAAACAGTAAGAGAAAAAACTAAACAATTAGGTCAGGAATATACTACTAGACAATATACAATTCAAGTGATTGTATTTGCTGGTTTTGCGGGTGTAGTTGGCTACTTATATTTTTATAGTATTATTTGGGCAGTATTTTATGCTATTTTAGCTATAATGTTTATCCCTTATTTAGCATTTTTAAGATGTAAAAAAGTTTATAGTGAATTTATATTTGAACAAATTCAAGTTTATACTACAAACGTAATAATGGAGTTTAATACAACTCAAGCATTTGTTAAAGCTTTAGAGGGAGTAAGAGACTCTGGTGTATTAGAAGATCCTGTTCTTGCAGATGTTAAAGAGATGATACAATTAAGTTATTCTAATGGTACTATTGAGGAATCAATTAATTATATGGATCAAAAATATGATTTTTATGTAGTTAAAAATATGCATCAATTATTTTTACAAATAACTAAAGAAGGTGCTAAAGACTCTGGAGATGCACTTGAAAATATGCTTCAAGATATAGACTTGCTTGTTGAAAACGTATATAGAGATAGAATGGAAAGAGATGGATTTCATAAGCAATTTATCACTTTTGGTTTATGTTTGTATTTGTTAGTTATGTTAATTCAGTATTTATTAGGAACTGAAAGTTATTTACAATTAGTACAAATTTGGTATGTACAACTACTATTGCACGCTATTATCTTAATTAACAGTTATTTCTTAATAAATGGTGAAAAATATTATTATGAGAACGTGGGGGCTGAATAATGGAGATACTGATTATTACGTTTTTAATGTTCTTTGCATTTATAAATAGAGGTTTAATTGACCCAGATAAATTTATAAAAGATAATAAGGAATTATTCTTAAAATTAAAAGAAAGTGATTATGATTTTTTAGTACTTGCTAAATACGGAACTGAAATAGATCCAGATATTTTGTTTGAAAAAAGAATAAAAAATGCATTAATTATAATGGTTACTTTGTTATTCTTATTTATTAATAATTTTTCATTCATAAATATAATTGCGGCGATAGGTGTTGCGTTCTTTATATTTAAATCTGGTTATACAAATTTAAAGAATTATTATAAAAGCCATCTGCATGAAATTGATTTATTACTTCCATATTATCTTAAAAGTTTGGAAATATTAATACAACATTATACTGTACCAGTTGCTATTCAAAGGTCTTATAATGATGCACCCGAGATATTTAAAGATGGATTAAAAGATTTAATTGCTTCAATTGATGCTGGTGATTCTTCTATTGATCCTTATATGGATTTTGCAAAAAAATATCCAGTTAGAGATTCAATGAGAATGATGAGACTTTTATATAGACTTGGACTTGGAGATCAAGAAAAAAAGCAAAATCAATTAATAGTTTTCTCTAGAACAATTTCAACACTTCAAGCAAAAAGTAGGGAAACTAAATATAAAGAAAGACTAGATAAAATGGAAAAAAAGACAATGGTTATGTTGTCTACAACAGGTATTGGTGTAATGTTAATACTTTTGTTATCACTTATTAAATCGTTTAATATGTAAATGTGATGTTAAATAATTATGTGAATTATAGATAAAATGAAAAGAAATATGTATAATAATAATATAATAAAAAAAATAGAGGAGGTAATATATAAATGAAAGAAGCTACAGGTGAATTAAATATGACAGTTATTACAGTTGTTGCAATAAGTGCTATTGCTGCTTTGTTTTACACATTTGTTTGGCCTATGGTTCAAAGAAATATTGTACAAAGGACATGTGATACTTATGGAACTGGATATACTGCTGTAAAAAAGGATAATTCAACAGTTAATGGAAAAACTTCAAATTGGCAGTGTTGTGATAGCAATAATAATTGTATAGAATCTGATTAGTTTAGGTGGAGAATAAGCATGAGAGAGTCTATAGGTGGAGCATGGTTAGTTTCAATCGTAGTACTATTTATAGTACTTTTTTCTGGTTATTTAGCAGTTTCAATTAATTATACAAAAGCCTTTAAAGTAAAAAATTATATTATAAATGTAATTGAACAAAATGAAGGTTTTACTAAATATAAAGATCAAGATAAAATTGATAATGCTGATATCAAAACATTAGAAGCTGATAAAACTGCTCAAGGGTATATTACTGCTTATTTAAAAAGTACTGGTTATTATACAACTGAGAGTGCTGATTCAATGAAAAAAAGATGTAATAGTACATCTGATGATTTAGATGTACTTAATAATACTAATAGCTATTATGATGGTGGTTATTGTATAAAAAAAATATGTACTAGTATGGGTACTTATTATAAAGTAACAACATTTATTAAGTTTCAAGTACCAATTATACAAACATCTATATTAATTGATATTAATGGCGAAACTAAACCAATATTTTTTGATAATTCAGAAGTACCATGTTATAACGAAAGTTAAAGGAGAATTTAAAGTATGAATGTAATTGTATGTAACAGATTCAAACCAATGTTAATGGATTTGGATATTGAAATATCTAAAGTTATAGAAGGTGAATTTGATGCTGATGATATAATTAAAAATTTTCAAAATTTTTATTATGACAAAATGATTTTAGATATAACCGCAATAAAAGATTATGAAAATATAGCTTATTTACAAGAAATATCTATTAATTTGGATATGTCTAAAGTTATATTACTACTTGATGATTCTGCTATGTGTGAATCTAGTGAATTTTTATCAAGTATAATCTCAATGGGTATATATAATTTTACTAAGAATACTGAAGGAATTAAGTATTTAATGCAGCATCCTCATTCTTACAGAGATGTTGCTCACATTCATAATGTTGGTGATTTTGAAGGAGAACAAATGCGTGGCTTCTCTAACAAAATTAGAATTTTAGGTGTTAAAAATTTAACTGAACATGCTGGAGCAACTTCACTTGTTTATATGATGAGAAAAAATTTACTTAATAATTATAGTGTTGCTGCGATTGAAGTTAATAAAAGAGATTTTTTATATTTAGAAGAACCAGAATTAGTTAGTACTACATCAACTGATTTTCCAAAAGAATTAATGAAATATAGTAGCAAAGATATAATTATTGTTGACTTAAATGATTATGAGGATGAGTCTGTATGTGGAGATGTAATTTATTTAATAGATCCAGGATTACTTTCTTTAAATAAATTATTAAGAAGAAATAGACAAGTTTTTGAAAAAATGAAAAATAAAAAAATTGTACTTAATAGAAGTACATTAACTGATAATGATGCTTTAAATTTTGAATATGAAGCAAAGACTAAAATATTTTATAATTTACCTAATTTGGATTCAAGAGTTGATAATCAACCAGAATTAAATAAATTACTTGCAAAATTAGGTTTCACTAAACAATACAATTCAGGAGATGACTTAAATAATTCTGATGATATAACTAATATTAAAAATAAAATATTTGATTTATTTAAAATTTAGATAAATGTTATTTTTGCTAGTAAAAAGTATTTGCTTGTTGAAAATGTTTGTGATAAAATGTTTTTAAGGATAGGAGTGTTTACTATGGCATTTGGAAAATTTAAAAACTTGTTTGAAAGCACAGAAGATGAGACTTCTGAGGATGAATTTTATGTTAAACCAGAAGAAGCAAAAAAATTAGGTACTGATTCTGGTAATAAAATGATTTTAGTTGAACCAAGGGCTTATTCTGAAAGTCAACAAATTGCTGATCATTTAAAATCAAGAAATTCTGTTGTTGTTAATTTTAAAAGAGTAACTAGTGATCAAGCAAAGAGAATCATTGATTTTCTAAGTGGAACTTTGTATGCTATAGGGGGAGACTTACAAAAATTAGGTGGAGGAATATATTTATGTACACCTAAGAATATTAATGTTCAAGGTAAAATTACAGATGAAGATTTAAATACTGCTTCTGATGAGAATAATGAGTGGTAATTAATAATATAATAATAGAGGTGTCTTATGAAAGAATTTGATACTGTAATGCGTGGTTATGATAAAAAACAAGTTTTAAAGTGTATAGATGAAATTATCAGAAGTTATGAAGCTTTACTTGCTAAGAGCAAAGCCACTGAAGCAGAAAATAAAAAATTGTTTGAAAAAATAAAAAAATATGAAGAGATTGAAGAAACTTTAAATAAAGCTTTGTTCACTGCTCAATCTGCATCTGATCAGATAAAGAATTCTGCTAGAACGGAGGCAGAATCAATAATAAATGATGCAAAGAGAAATGCAAGTAGAATTGTTAATGATGCTCTTGCAAAAGCTGAAAAAGCAGAGTTTGAGGCAGATACTTTAATTAGAAATATTCAGATATATAAAAGAAGAGTAAGAGGTATTATAGAAAGTCAACTTGATGTTATTGATGAAATAGATAAAATTGATTTAAAAAGATATGATTAATAAGTAAACGATAAATGTGTTTACTTTTTTTATTTTATTAAAAAAGTGTTTTGATATTCTACAGCATATTATTTATATGGAGGTGAAAAATGATAGATAGAATAAAGGAATATTATTATAACAATAAAATATTAGTAATTGGCTTTTCATTTTTTGTTTTATTTTTTATATGTTCTCTTATTTTAATTTATAATAAGTTTGAAAATAATAAAAATACTAGCGAAATAATAGATGATGTAGTAGCTGTCACAGAATTACAAAATGAGGTAGAATCTGATAAAACTGAAAATATGATTAAAGTTGATATCAAAGGAAATGTGGTAAATCCTGGAGTATATGAATTAGTAGAAGGAAGCAGAGTTATTGATTTAATTAATGCAGCATCTGGTTTAAATAGTGCTGCTAATACAGATTATATAAATTTATCTAAAGAGTTAAAGAATGAAATGGTGATTTACATTTATTCAAATGATGAAATTAAGGAATTCTATGAAAATAATGTAGTAAATAATAAAACTTGTATATGTGAAGAAAGAAAGAATGATGCTTGCACAGATATAAAAAATGATAATGGTAATTATATAACTGAAGAAATAATAAACGATTCAAATGATAATAGTGAAACTAAACTAATAAATATAAATTCTGCTACTATAGAAGAACTTAAAACATTAAATGGGATAGGAGAATCAAAAGCAAAAGCTATAATTGAATTTAGAGAAGAAAATGGTAAGTTTAGTGATATAAGTGAAATAACAAAAGTAAGTGGAATATCAGAGGCAATATTTGCTAAAATTAAGGAAAATATTACTGTGTGATTCATTATATTATATTTCTTTAATATTAATAATAATATATATTATATATTCAACAAAAATAGTTAAATATTATTCAAAATATAATATTAATACAACTAATTTTAACTTAATAATTGAAAATTATAAAATAGATGGTAATAAATTATCTATAAACTTAATTGGAAAAGAAAATTTAGTGGGTAGATATTATTTTAAAACAGAAGAAGAAAAGAATAATTTTATAAATGAGTTTAATTTTGGAGATAAATTAAAAATACAAGGTACTTTAGAAGAACCTAGTAATAATACTATACCTAATTTATTTAATTATAAGAAATATTTATATAATAAAAATATATTTTATATATTAAATATTAATGATATAAAAAAAATAGAAAGTAGTAATAATTT
>CAVCAD010000049.1:0-15537 GCA_963600145.1 Bacteroidaceae bacterium | reverse complement strand
GCATATAAGTATTAAGTATAAGCATATTACCTGATACTTTATAATCATTAATATCAAAATAATTCATTATATCATTAAAATTATAATACCAATTATTTTTAAATAAACTTTTTACTTCTTTTTTATTAATTATTCTAATTTTATCATTCATTAAACCCACCTACAAAAAGAGTATATCATCTATTATAATAATCACATAATTAATATAATTTAATTTTAATGAATAAATATTAATTACTTATTATTAAATTATTATATTATTTATTTAAAATTAATATAAAAATAACTTTTAAAATTAATTTTTAAAAGTTATTCTTTTTCTTCTTCTTTTAATTTATATTTAGGTGCTAAAGTTATTAAATATTCTTTAGTTAAATCTATTAAATCACCTTCTTTAAAAGAATATTTAACTACATAGCCATATCCATCATACTTAAATGTAAGATTTAACATTTTAGCATATATCATAGCATCACTTCTACTAAAGTTTTTAATATTAATATGTTTATATTCACTACTATTTGTAAGTAAAAAAACTTTATCATTTTTATTCATTGTAGTATTTTTTAAAGGATATTGATTAATTATTTTTTCACCTGTACCTAAAACAATAGGTGTAAGAGAAATATTTTTTAATTCTTCTACAGATGAAGAAGTATTTTTATTTATATAACTTTTAAGTGTTATATTATCTTCTTTAGCTTCTTCTTTTATTTCTAAGTTTAGATAAGCACTAACATTATTAACTAATTCTCTAGTTGCTTGTGGTAATTTAGTTGAATCAGTTAATTTTGATGCTACTAAATAAACAATAATTTCAGGATCATCTCCTGGGAATAAACCAACAAAACTTTTTACATAATCACTTGCTCCTGTCAAATAACCACCAGAAGATGATGCTATTTGAGCAGTACCTGTTTTTCCTATTAAATCAACATTATTAACTTTATAACTTTTTCCTGTTGCTAAAGAGCTATCTGAATTAACTACAGACCTCATAAGTTCAATTATTTTTTTAATTGTTTCTTCTGATGCAACAGTTCCAAGTTGTTCTGTTTTTCCTTCAAATATAGTTTCTGCATTTGCATCAACTATTTTATCTACTATATAAGGTTTTAATACTTTACCTTTATTAGCAATTGATGTAAATGCTTGTAGCATACTAACAGCAGTGACAGTCATACTTTGTCCAAATGAAGCTGCAGCAACTTCTGGTTCATATTTAAAGTCTATTTCACCTATTTCCTCATTTGGAAGTGTAATACCTGTTTCTGCTCCAAGCCCAAGGCTAGTATAAAAATCTTTTAATTTACTTCTTCCAAGTTTTTGACTTAAAATACTCGCAGCGACATTAGAAGATGCCATAAAACCTTCATCAAAAGTTATATTTCCCCAACCATAAACATTCCAGTCTTTTACCTCATAATCATCTATCATTATTTTACCAGAAGTAAATTTTTCATCACCATCATAAAGTCCATTTTCCATTGCTGCCATAAAACTAAATATCTTCATTGTTGAACCAGGTTCATATAAATATGAAACAAATGGGTCATAATAAGATTCTATATCTCTTGTATTTGGATCAAAACTAGGAGAAGATGCTGTTGCTAAAACCCTACCAGTTTTTGCTTCTAATACGCTTATTGTAGCCCAGTTTGAACCTCCACTTTCAAGTGTAGACATTGCTTGTTCAGCAAAAAGTTGAATATTAGTATCAATAGTTAAATATATATCATCTCCACTTACAGCCTTTTTTTCTGTTGATGGAGTGTTTGCTATTTGATAGCCATAAACATCTTGTTGATATTCTTTAAAACCATCTTCGCCTTCAAGTTCTTCATTATAATATAGTTCTATTCCAAGTTCTCCATTAATTTTATCATTTTCATCTGATTTAGCATAACCAATTACATAAGACAAGAAGTCAGACTTTGGATAATATCTTTTAATACTTTTAATAAAATCTATGCCTGGTAATTCTAAAGCTTCTATTTCTTCTTTTAAAAGCTCAGAAATCCCTCTACCACCAGGACCTAATTCAACTTGATATGCATCATAATTTAAAAGTTCAAGTATCCTTTCTTCACTCATATTAATAAGTGGTGCTAATGCTTTCGCGGTTTTTTCTTTATCAACAACATGATAAGGATTATCAGGATTTGTTGTTCTACTTTCACTTAAATATGCTATTACTGTATAACTATTAACATTTTGAGCAAGAATTTCATTATCAGATGCAAAAATAGTTCCTCTACTTGCAAGTAAAGTTTCTTTTACTATATTTCTACTATCAGCAAAAGCAGTTAAATCAATTCCATCAACTTCATCACTTAAAGCAACATAACATAATTTATAAATTATTATTCCAAACAAAAAAACTAAAACCAAAGTAAACCAAATACTTACTCTAACTGTCTTTTTTTTCATTTATTACTCCTGACTTGTAATGATTTTTATATTATTATCATTAAATTCAAGACCATAAAGTGCTGCTACATTCTCTATATTATTAAGAGATGATAACTCATTTATTTTCATACTTAGACTTTCATTTAAACTTTCTTGTTTTTTTATTTTATTTTTAACTCTCTCAACTTCATAATTAGTTTTAGAAAGCATTGCCATAGAAAAAGCAGGACCAACAAAATTAAGAATAACTAAAATTACTATTGACCAAACTAAAAATTTCTCACCTTTTAATCTAATTACCCTTTGTTTTGTAGCCATATTTTTTTCCTTTCTTTTTTATAATTTTTCTATTATTCGCATTTTAGCACTTCTACTTCTATTATTTTCATTTAATTCTTTATCACTAGGAATTATTACTTTTTTATTTATTATTTTTGCTTTTGATAATTTTTCATCAGGTAAATATGGAAGACCTTTTAAACTATTTTCATCTTTACTAATAAGATTAAAATAATTCTTTACAATTTTATCTTCAAGAGAATGAAATGTAATTACTACTATTCTTCCACCAGGTTTTAAAATTTCAAATGCATCTTTTAGTGCTTCTTTTAAAACATTAACTTCATCATTTACTTCAATTCTAATTGCTTGAAATACTCTTCTCGCAGGATGTTTTTTATTTCTATAACTTTCTGGTACACTTGACTTTATTATTTCAGATAGTTCTAAAGTAGTAGTTATTGGCCTTGATTTAATAATATTATTAACTATACTTTTTGCATATTTTTCATCAGCATATTCATATAAAATTTTTATTAATTTATCTTTATCATAATTATTAACTACTTCATAAGCAGATAATTTTTGTCTTCTATCCATTCTCATATCAAGTCTAGCATCATTATGATAACTAAAACCTCTATCTGTTTCATCAAGTTCTACACTACTTACACCTAAGTCAAATAATATTCCATCAACTTTTACATCAATATTTTTTTTGATGTTTTTAAAATTGGTGTCAAATATCTTATAATTACCCCCTATTTTATTTAGCTTTTCTTCACTAAATTTTACTGCATCTTCATCTTGATCAAAGGCGAAAAGGAACCCCTCTTTTCCTAACTTCTCAAGTATTTTACTTGCATGCCCCGCATAACCTAAAGTACAATCCACATAAACTCCGTTTTTTTTAATGTTAAGTGCTTGTATTGCTTCTTCTAATAAAACACTTTTATGCATCAGTATCACCAAACAAATTTTCAGCTATAATATCAAGATTTTCAGTATTTTCAGATAAGAAGTTATCAAAATCTTCTTTATTCCAAATTTCAATACGTTCATTCACGCCAATTATAACACAATCATGGTTTAAATTGGCGTATTGAACTAATGGTGAGGTAATATTGATTCGACCTTGTTTATCGAATTCACTTAATAGAGCACCACCAACGAAAGCTCTTTCAAAAGCTCTAACGTTTTTTTTAGTAAATGGAAGTGAATTAAGTTTTGAGATAATCTTGTTCCATTCTTCAAGAGAATATACAAATAAACATTTTTCAAGTCCTCTTGTAACAATGAACTTATCTCCAAGTTCATCTCTAAACTTAGAAGGAATGATTAAACGGTTTTTTTCATCTATATTATGATGATATTCTCCTAAAAACATTTTATCCCCCACTTTCCACCACTTTGTGTCACTCTCTACCAATATGTTACTACAAATGTTTTTTATTGTAAATAATTTTTTTTACTTTTACAAAAAAAATGTAAAATAAAAACTCAATTTTTAAAATCCTAAAAATTGAGTTTATATATTATTTACTATTTATTTCTTTAAGTTTTTCTTCTATTTTTTTACCATATTCAATAGATTCATCATAAATAAATTTTATTTCTGGTATATGTCTAATATCTAGTCTTTTAGCAAGTTCAGTTCTAAAATAACTAGAAGCATTATTCATATCTCTTATAACTTTATTTCTTTTATAATCATCAAGTGTTGTAAAATATACTTTAGCAAATGATAAATCATTTGTAACTTTAGCATATGTAAATGTTACATTTTTTAGATCTTCATCTTTTACTTCAGTAAGTAAAATATTTGAAAGTTCTTTAAGCATATCAGATGCTACTCTTTCTCCTTTTAAATTCATTATCTTTCTACTTCCTTCATTTCAAATACTTCAATTATATCATTTTCACGTATATCAATAAAATTCTCAAGAGTTATTCCACAATCAAATCCTTTTTTAACTTCTTTAACTGAATCTTTTTCTCTTTGAAGTGAATTAATTTTTCCAGTATATATAACTTTACTATCTCTAATTAAACGAGCAAGTGAATTTGATTTAACAACTCCGTCTATAATATGGCAACCTGCGATATTACCAACTTTAGAAAACTTAAATATCTTTCTTACTTCTGCTTTTCCAAGATAAACTTCTTCATATATTGGGTCAAGTAATCCTTTCATAGCATGTTCAATATCTTCAACAATTTGATATATTACATTATATAATCTTACATCTATATGATAGTAATCAGCAATTTCTTTTGTCTTAGAATCTAATACTACATTAAATCCTACAATTATTGCATTACTAGCACTAGCTAAAACTATATCACTTTCTGTTATACTACCTACACCAGTTCTTATGATTTTTACCTTTACTCCCTCAACATCTATTTTTTCAAGAGTATGTTTAATTGCTTCTTCAGAACCTTTTACATCTGTTTTTAATACTACATTAATTTCTTTTTTACCTTCTTTAATTTGAGAAAATAATTCATCTAATGAAATTGCTTTTTTAATATTATCATGTTGCTTTTCACTAGTTTGTCTCTTAAGTGCTACCGCTCTTGCTTCTTTTTCATTTTGAAATGCCATAAATTTATCTCCTGCGATTGGTACTGCATTTAACCCTGTTATTTCAACTGGCATACTTGCTCCAGCAGAAACAATATCAGAGTGTGAACTATCTTTAAGAGATCTTATTTTACCATAAGTAGTACCAACTACTATTGAATCACCAAGTCTTAATGTTCCATTTTGAATTAATAGTGTTGCAGTAGGTCCTATGTTTTTATCAAGTTTTGCTTCAATTACAGTTCCAAGACCATATCTATTTGGATTAGCTTTTAAATCTGAGATTTCAGCAAGTGCTATTATGCTATCTAAAAGTAAATCAACACCTTCTCCAGTTTTAGCACTTATTTTACAAAATATTGTATCTCCTCCCCATTCTTCTGGGTTAAGACCAAGTTCTGCCATTTCACTCATAATCCTATCAAAGTTTACAGTTGGTTTATCTATTTTATTTATAGCAACTATAATAGGTACACCTGCAGCTTTAGCGTGTTCAACTGCTTCTTTAGTTTGTGGCATTACTCCATCATCAGCAGCTACTATAATTACAACAATATCTGTAATACTAGCCCCACGTGCTCTCATTTCAGTAAAAGCCGCATGTCCTGGTGTATCAATAAAAGTAATTTTTGAGCCATTTCTTTCAACTTGATATGCACCAATAGCTTGTGTTATACCACCTGCTTCTTTAACAGCAACATGTGTATTTCTAATATAATCTAAAAGAGATGTTTTTCCATGATCAACATGTCCCATAATAGTAACAACAGGAGCACGATTATATAATTCTTCTTCTTTATCTTCAACTTCATATTCTTCAAAATTAGAAATATCTGTTGTTTCTTCTTTCTTCAAAGTTTTACCATAATCAAGCACTATAACCTCAGCATCCTCATATGTAATACTTTGATTAATAGAAATCATAAGTCCCATCATTACAAGTTTCTTAACAAGTTCTTCTGGTTTTACATTAAGTACATCAGCAAGTTCTTTAACAGTCATATTATTTTTATATAAAACAATATTATCTTCTAAAACTTTTTTATTACTTTCTAGTTTTTTCTTATTTTTATATATTTCTTTCTTTTGAAGTTTATACTCTTCTTTATTAGAACTATCTTTCTTCTTAAGTTTTTGTTTCTTTACACTTTCATCTTTTAAACCAGTAGTTTCAATTAATTCATTTGCTCTATCTTCTAATTCATATTTTATAGTTAAATCAGAGTCAACAACATTTTCTTCTTCAGTAGTATTAAATGAATTATCAAGAATTATTATAATTTCATCATCAAGTTCATCATTTTCACTATTAATATCAAAACCTAATTCTTTACATTTATCAATTATTTTTGAAACACTAACACCTATTTCTAAAGAATAATCTTTAACATTCATCATAATTATTCACCTCTTTCTATAATCTATTTATTAACTCATTATATATGTCATCACTTACTTTTATATTCAAACTTCTGTCAAGTATTTTACTTTTTTGTGCTTTTTCTATAACAGATTTATCTTTTTTTAAGTAAGCCCCTCTCCCATTTGCTTTATAGCTATCATCAATAAATACTTCTTGATTATTATTTCTAACTATTCTAAACAAATCTTTCTTTTCTAATTTTTCATGTGTAACTACACAACTTCTCATAGGTATTTTTTTCATAAATACACCTACTTATTTATTTCTCTATTTATATCTTCTAATGTTTTTATATTAATTTTAAATTTTGTTAATTTACTAGCAAGTTTAATATTTATACCTTTTTTACCAATAGCAAGAGATAAATTTTCATCATCTGCGATTACAAGTGCTTCATTATCAGTATCACTTTGTATGCTAACATTTAAATTTTTAGCTGGACTTAAAGCATGTGCGATATACTCTTCCATATTAGAACTATATAAAACTAAATCAACTTTTTCACCATTTAACTCTTTTATTATATTTGCTATTCTTCTACCTTTTTCTCCTATACATGCTCCGATAGCATCCACTCTAGAATTATTTGATGAAATACTTACCTTGCTTCTTACGCCTGGTTCACGTGCTACTGCATGCATCATTAATATTCCTTCACTAAATTCTGGTACTTCAAGTTCAAATAATCTTTTAACAAAACCATAATGTTTTCTTGAAAGAAGTATAAAAGGTCCTTTAGTTGTTTCTTCTATTTTAGTAATATATACTTTAACACTACTTCCCATCTCAAGATTTTCACCAGGAATAATTTCACTCTTTGGTAAAACTCCTCTTGCATCTAATAAATCAACATAATAATTTTTTGAATCTTCCATTGCTAAAAATCCAACCATTAGTTCATTCTCTTTATCCTTAAATGCTTCCATTATGTTGTTTTTTTCAGCTTCTCTTAATTTCTGAAGAACTACTTGCTTAGCAACAGAAATAGCAACTCTTCCAAAATCTTTTGGAGTTACCTCACTTACTATTTCATCACCTACTTTATATGTACTATCTTGCTTAAGTGCATCTTCTAAAAGCATATAATTATCTGGGTTTTCTTCCTCTGGTATATCATCCCAATCATCTACTAATGTAATTATTTTAAATACTTTTATTCTACCAGTTTCTTTATTAACATCTACTCTAATATTTGCTTGCTCATTAAAATTTTTCTTATAAGCAGTTGCTAAAGCAACTTGCATTGCATCAACTATAACATCAGCATCAATTTTTTTCTCTTTTGTTACAGTATCTAAAGCTTTCTTAAATTCTTTTTCATCCATTTTTAACACTCTCCTTTACTTGAAACATCTAAAACATAATCCTCAATATCTAAATTTAATTCATCTATTATTGGATTAACTATGTTTGTTGCTTTTACACATAAATCTAAATCAACTGGTTCTTCTTCTCTATCTATGGTAACAAACAATGTTTTAACGCCATCTTCTTCACCAAATTTTACACCCACTAATTTTATTCCTTCTTCATTTAACTTATCTGTGATTGCATCAAAGATTAATTTTTCCATAATCAACTCCTAATCAATTTTAAAGAGTGGTTAAAACCACTCCTTTCCTTTCAAACATTATAACATGCTATTAAGGTTATGACAACCTTCAAAATAATTTAATAGATTTTTTTATTAATAAACTTTTTTATTTTTCAATAATTTATCTCAAATATTTTTTTAAAAAATAACCAGTATATGATTTAGGACATTTACTTATTTCTTCTGGTGTTCCACAGGCAATTACTTCACCACCATTATTTCCACCTTCAGGTCCTAAATCTATAATATAATCTGCTACTTTTATAATATCTAAATTATGTTCTATTACTATTACTGTATTTCCAGTATCAACTATATTATTAAGTATTTTAAGTAATTTATTAATATCATCTTGATGAAGCCCTGTAGATGGTTCATCTAATATAAAAATGCTTTTACCAGTAGGTTTCTTTTGAAGTTCTTTAGCAAGTTTTACTCTTGCTATTTCACCTCCACTTAAAGTTAATGCATTTTGTCCTAATTTAACATAACCAAGTCCAATATCATGCATTGTTTTTAAAGGATTATTTATTTTTGGTATACTTTCAAATATATTTAAAGCCTCATCTACTCTTAAGTCTAATACATCACTAATATTTAAATTTTTAAATTTTATATTAAGAGTTTCTTTATTATATTTTTTACCTCCACATACCTCACATGGCACATAAACATCAGGTAAAAAATGCATTTCTATCTTTTTAACTCCATCACCTTGACAAGCTTCACATCTTCCACCTTTTACATTAAATGAAAATCTACCTTTATCATAACCCCTAATTTTTGCTTCTTTTGTCATAGCAAATATATCTCTAATTTCATCAAATACTCCAACATATGTAGCTGGATTACTTCTTGGAGTTCTACCTATTGGATCTTGACTAATATTAACAACTTTATCTATATATTTTAAACCTTCAACTTTTTTATGCTTTCCCACTTTTTGCTTACTACCATTTATTTTTACAGATAATTCTTTGTATAATATTTCAGATACTAAACTACTTTTACCACTTCCACTAACACCAGTAACACAAATAAATGTGCCAAGTGGAAAAGAAACATCTATATTTTTTAAATTATTTTCACTTGCTCCTATAATTTTTAAAAATTTACCATTACCAGCTCTGCGTTTTTCTGGTAATTCAATTTTCTTCCTACCACTTAAATAATCACCAGTAATACTATTTTCACATTTAATTATATCATCAACCGTTCCAGCCTTTACTAAATATCCACCTTCATTACCAGCTTGTGGTCCAATATCAACTACATAATCCGCAGCAAGTATAGTATCTGTATCATGTTCAACTACTATTAATGAATTACCTAAATCTCTCATATCTTTTAGTGATTTTATTAATTTTTCATTATCTCTTTGATGAAGCCCAATACTTGGTTCATCAAGCACATACAAAACTCCACTTAATCTACTACCTATTTGAGTTGCTAATCTTATTCTTTGACTTTCTCCACCACTTAATGTAGATGCACTTCTACTTAAAGATAAATATTCAAGACCTACATTTTTTAAAAAATCTAATCTAGATTTAATTTCTTTTATTATTAATGAAGATATTTCTTCTTCTGTTTTAGATAGTTTTATATTATCAAAAAAATTTATTAAATCACTAATTGAATATAAAGTTAAATCATATATATTTTTTCTATTTATAAATACATTTAAAATACCTTCATTTAATTTAGCTCCATGACATTTATCACATTCTAGTTCTGTCATATATCCTTCTATCCAACTTCTTATATAATTACTAGTTGTTTCTAAATATCTTCTTTCTAAATTAGAAATTATTCCTTCAAAATTATCATAACTTCTAAATGTACTACCACTTCTTGAAGAATATTCAAAATCAATTTTATCTGGTGAACCATATAATATTATATCTAATTCTTTTCTAGTAAGCTTATTTACAGGTTTATATAAATCTATATTATAATATTTAGCTACTCCTTCTAATTTTTTAAAATAAATATTTAATGTATCTCCACTTTGAAATGAAGCTATCGCACCACCCATAATGCTTTTTTCTTTATCAGGTATAAGTAAATCCTCATCTATTTTCATTTTAAACCCTAAACCTTTACAATGAGGGCATGCACCAAATGGACTATTAAATGAAAACATTCTAGGTTCTAATTCAGGCATTGAAAAATCACATTCTAAACAAGCATATTTTTCACTCATTAATATTTCTTCTTTTCCTAAAACATTAATAATAACTTTACCATCAGATAATTTAGTACTTGTTTCTATTCCTTCAAATAATCTACTTCTAATTGTATCTTTTATTATTAATCTATCAATTAATACATCTATATTTGATTTCTTATTTTTTTCTAAAACTATATCTTCATTTAATTCTCTTATTTCATTATTTACTCTTATTTTAGAATAACCACTTTTTCTTAAATCTTCTATTAATTCTTTATGTGTTCCTTTTTCTGCTCTTACAATAGGAGATAAAATTTCAATCTTAGTTCCTTCTTCATATTCTAAAATTTTATTAGTCATTTCATCTATACTTTGACTTTTTATTTGTTTTTTATGTTTTGGACAATACGGAATACCAATTCTTGCATATAATAGTCTTAAATAATCATAAATTTCTGTTATAGTACCAACAGTACTTCTTGGATTTTTATTAGTTGATTTTTGATCAATACTAATACTAGGACTCAATCCTTCAATTAAATCCACATCTGGTTTATTACTCCCACCTAAAAATTGTCTTGCATATGCACTTAAAGATTCAACATATCTTCTTTGACCTTCAGCATAAATTGTATCAAAAGCTAAACTACTTTTACCACTACCACTTACACCAGTCATTACAACTAATTTATTTTTTGGAATTATTACATCAATATTTTTTAAATTATTTTCTCTAGCACCCTTTATTATAATATTATCCATTTTACACCTCGCATAGTTATAGTATTTTGTAGCAACCTAGCAATTATACCAAAAAACGAAAAAACAAACAACTTATCTTTTTTTACTTATATAGTCTTTATAATCAACTTCATTATTAGATGAATCATAATCAAATGGAAAATATCTTTTTTCTCTTTCATTATTATAATCAATTAACATTTCTTTTATTTTTGAAGCATATTCTTCTGGTATTTCATTTAATATTACTTTAGCATTATAAAAAGCATCTAATATTTTTTCATTTGAAATATTATTATTTACCCTTTTAATAGCATATTCATAATAATCATCTAACATAGATAAATATATATCTTGTAAATCTTCATTATCATTTGTTTCAATATCATTTGAATAATTTAATTTATTATATTTTTGATATAAATATGTATAATAATTATAATCTAATCTATATAAATATTTAAGTAATTCAGCAAAAACCATCCTAAATATATCATTATTACTTCTATAATCTTTTTTATATCTTCTAATATAATAATTAATTTTATTATAATATTCTTCTTTATTATGAAAATCAAAAAAACAATCAATAAAAACTAAAGACTGATAAACTACTGTTTCTTTATTTTTATCAAAGGTCATTAAAGCATGATTATAAACACTTTTACCAAATGTATTATCAAAAGTAGCATCACTTAAATAAAATCCATGAACATTATATTTATTATCATCTAAATATACTATATTTCTTTGATGATTTGTTTCATTAAAATAATTAGTATCTTTATTTTCTTTTTGTTCATATACTTTTAATATATAATCACAAGAAGAAATACCAACTTTATTAAGAAGAACATTTAATAATCTAGAATAACCAACACAAACTAAATAATCATTATCTAAAATATATTTTAAATTTCTTGATAATCTTATATCACTTCCTTTAGGTTCTTGTTTATATGGTTTAAATTTTCTTACTATATTATATACATAAATATATCTTTCAAGAGGAGATAATTTTTTACCTTTAATATTTTCAAGTAATTTATCTAGTTTACTATCATTATCAATATATTCATCTATAGTATAATAATCACTTTCATTATTAATAATAAGATTAATATTATTATATTTTTTATTTAATAAATTACTTTCACTAAATATTTTTCTATTATTAATAAACATTATTATATTATATTTTTTATTATGTTTATTTAATTCATTTAAAGTATTAATTAAATCAATATAATATTTCTTTTCATCAAGAAAATTCATTTCATTAAAATTCATTCTTATTTCACATTCATCATTTACATCTTTAAGTTTATTTAAAACATCACTACTAACTGGAAGTACTAGATTTATTTCATTAAACTTAGAAATCATTTCTTTATTACAATCTAAAAGCATTTCATTCATATAATTAACCTCTTATTCTAACTTTAATAATATCAATAATAATAATTTTTGTAAATTAAAAAAAAATTAATATTTAAAATATTAATTTCACTATGCACGAGATGAATACTTTCCATCTTTTGTTGTAATTATAATTTCTTCACCTTCAGTAATAAATAAAGGTACTTTTAATGTATAACCAGTTTCAATTTTAGCATCTTTTAATGCTCCAGATGTAGTATTACCTTTAACTGCTTGTTCTGTTTCTATTACTTTATAAGAAACTTTCTCAGGAAGTGATATTCCTATAACTTCTCCTTCATGAGTCATTACTTCAATATTTATTCCTTCTTTTAAATATTTTATATTATCTGAAAGAAGTGACTTATCAAGTTCAAGTTGAGAATAATCATTATTATCCATAAATACATAAGAATTACCAGAATTATACAAATATGATAATGCTTTCTTTTCTACTTGTGCTCTTTCAACTTTAATTCCTGCGTTAAAAGTAATATCTATAGTATTATTAGTTTTTAAATTCTTTAATGTTGTTCTAACAAATGCTCCACCTTTACCTGGTTTAACATGTTGAAATTCTACTACTTGATAAACATTACCTTCATGAATAATAGTCATTCCATTTTTAATATCATTTATATTTATATACATAATTTATTATGCCTTTCTTTCAATATGCTTAGTAGTTTTATTACATCTTTTACAAAATTTATTAATTTCTAGTTTACCTTCAGTATTCTTTTTATTTCTACTAGTTAAATAATTAATTTCACTACAAACTGTACATTTTAAAGCTACACCTTCACGATTTTCCTTTTTAGCCATAGTTTCCTCCTTTAAATACAAATGTATTATAACAAATGTTTATTTTAGTTGCAAGGGACCTTACTTAAAATTGTTCTATTTTTGATAGTATAGACTTTAAACTTTATTTTTGATACAATTTATAGTAGTTGGATGGTGATATTATGATATTTGCTATTATAGGAATTTGCATAGTTATATTAATAATTACTTTCTTTATTTTATTTATTAATAAAAATAAACAAATTAAAAATTATTTATATAAAATTAATGTTGGAGAAGAAGAAATTATTAAAAATTTAAAAATTAAACTTAACATTATGAGTGAAATATGTACTATACAAACAGATATAACTAAAATTGAAAGTAATTTATTTGCAAAAATAAAATCTGAAAAAGAAGATGATATAAAAAGTTTTGCTTGTATTAGTGCTTTAGATGAAGCATATGATGAAATACTTAGTATAGATGAAGATTATGATGTAGTTTTAAAAAATAATGATAAATATTTAACTTTATTTAAAGATTTAAATGAAGTTAATACTAAACTTACTTGTCTTGGAACGTTTTATAATAAATATGCTATTCAATATAATAATGATTTAGATAATTTATTAGGTAAAATACTTAAGAAAAAAAATAAATATAATATTAAAAAATTATATGTAGGTGATACACTTGAAGAAGAGGTTAATTTAAATTAAAATTAACCTCTTTTATATTATTCTTCTTTAAAAATTCATTTGTTTTAGAAAATGGTTTACTACCAAAAAAACCTTTATAAGCAGATAATGGACTTGGATGATTGCTTGTAAGAACTAAATGTTTATTATTAGTAATTAAAGCCTTTTTACTTTTAGCATAATTTCCCCATAATATAAAAACTACTGGTTCTTCTTTCATATTAATTAATTTAATTATATAATCAGTTAATGCTTGCCAACCTAAATTTTTATGTGAAAGTGGTTTATTTGCTTCAACTGTCAAAATACTATTTAAAAGAAGTACACCTTCTTGTGCCCATTTTGTTAAATTTCCAGTTTTAGGTATTTCAAATTTTAAATCATTTTTTAATTCTTTAAATATATTTTGAAGACTTGGTGGAAAAGATACATTATCTTGTACTGAGAATGAAAGCCCATGTGCTTGTCCTTCATTATGATATGGATCTTGTCCAATTATTACAACTTTTACATTACTATATGGTGTTAATTTTAAAGCATTAAATATATTTTCATATTTTGGATAACAAGTATTTTCTTGATATTTAGTTTTTATTATATTTAAAAAATTATTAAATTCTTCTGTTTCAAATACAGATTTTAATTTTATATCCCAATCATTTCCTATCATATTTCTTCACTAAATATATAATACTACATAAATTAAATATTATTAAGATTAATATTAAAAAATCAGAAATATTCCATAATAAATTTGATGTAATAAACATACCAAATATAGTACTTAAAAATATAAATATTTTTAAATACAAAGAATATTTTTTATTTTTATATAGATAATTAATGTTAGTAATTGCGATATAAGATGATGTAAGTATTGTAGTTAATCCAAGTAAAAATACTATAATTATTAAAATTAATTTACCTAGTTTACCAAAATTATAATTAAATGTATTTATTAATAATAATATATAATTACCTGTGAAAGGAAAGTTTTCTAAATATATAGTTATCATAAAAAATATAAGCATCATTATTATAAATGTTATAAAATATATACCAAGTACATGTATATTATAATTATTATCTTTAGATGAAGTACTAGTAGTTCCTATTAATAATTCATTTAAAAATATAGCTCTTTTTATTCCAATAAGTGAACCGTATAATATACTTTTTGTATTTATAAAAGAATTAAATGTTTTTAATATAATATTATGAACTAAATAAAGATTATTTATTATAGTAAATATTCCGAGTATTATTAAAATTAAACATATATAAGGAATTATTTTATTTAGAATATTAAGTATTTCTTTATTACTAAAGGAAAGAGATATAATAACCAGTATTATAAATATAATAAGTAATAATAAAGGCATAATATTATTAAAAAGTATTATATTATATATAGTATTGGAT
>CAVCAD010000048.1:0-2298 GCA_963600145.1 Bacteroidaceae bacterium | reverse complement strand
ATATAAAATAGGTAGAATTCTTTTATTCTTTTAAATATAATATTTATGAAGTGATATGGTATATTGAATTGAATAATATAATTTATATAGTATTTTGTACTATATGTTTAATTATTTATATATTATTAAAAAGCAAAAGTAGGAGCAAAAATATTACTGCTAAAATTAGAAGCGGATTTTAATGATTTTATAAATAAAATTAAACATTTTGATATAAGCATCAAAATTAGGTAATGTAAATCCCACTCTCCTGATAGTATTATTTGCGAAAACTTTCTAAAGTCCTTTTTATTTTTGAAAAATATAAAAAATTAAAATAAAATTTTGTAAATCAAGTTAATATACATAATAAAGTAGAATTAAAAGATAAAATTTATATAATAAAGAGTTTAACATGTTAATGATAAAATAATTGAAAAAAAATTAAAATATTATATAATATAGTAGATTTATTACTTTGAAGGGGTGAAATATGCAAAGAAAAGAAATAATTGAAAACATAAATAAAAAAACACTTGAAGCAAAGAGGTTAATTAATGAAATTAATGAATTAAAAAAATTACTTATATCATATGATAATCAATTTAAAAAAAATATTACTAATGATGAAAAAGTAAATATTTTTATGAATTATTTTAGAGGTAGAGATAATATATATCCTTATCTTTCAATTGATAAAAAAGATCCAAATAAAATATATTATATGCCAAAATGTGCTAATGAATGGAACAAAAATGTTTGTAATAAAACTATGGGTAAAAAATGTAATAATTGTCAATATTGGATAGATAAACCAATAGATAAAGAAGTAATTAGAAATCATTTATTTAATAATAGTCCTATTGGAATTTACCCTATGCTAGAAGATGAAACATGTTATTTCTTGGCTTTTGACTTTGATGATAAGAAAAATGAAAACAATATTAAAGAAGATGTTCTTGCTTTTGCTAGTGTATGCGATAAGTATAATGTGCCTATTTCTGTTGAACGTAGTAGGTCAGGACATGGAATTCATATATGGATTTTTTTTGAGAAAAATATAAAAGCATTAATAGCTAGAAAGATGGGCAGTTTATTGTTATCGAAAACAATGGAAATTCGTGATAATTTAAAAATTAATTCTTTTGACAGAATGTTTCCTAATCAAGATACTTTGCCTAAGAGAGGATATGGTAATCTAATTGCACTTCCTTTTCAATATGAACCAATGAAATATAATAATACTGCTTTCTTAGATAGAAATTTTATTGCTTATAATGATCAATATGGTTATTTAAACAATGTAAAAAAAATGACACACGATGATATATTTAGTGTAATAAGAGTATTATCTGAAAATACAATAGACATTAGTAATGAATATGTAGAAATAAAAAAAGAAATTCAAAACAAACAAAAAAATAATTTTGATTTTCCTAAAAATATTAATATTATTTTAGATAATATGATTTATATAGATAAAGCAAATTTAAGTGCAGCAGTAAAAAATTGTTTTAGAAGGCTTGCAACATTTGCTAATCCTGAATTTTTTAAAAAACAAAGAATGAGAATGTCCGTTTATAATATTCCTATGGTAATAGATTGCAGTAAGGAAAATGAAAAATATTTAATGATTCCTAGGGGTAAATTTGAATATTTATCTGATTTATGCAATCAGAATAATATAAAGATGAATATTGTTGATAATAGAAATGCCGGTCAAAAAATAAATATAAAATTTAATGGAACATTAAGAAATGATCAATGTATTGCATTAAAAGAAATGCTGAAATATGAAAACGGAATACTTGAGGCACCTACAGGCTTTGGTAAAACAGTTTTATGTTGTAAATTAATTGAAGAAAGAAATGTTAATACTCTTATAGTTACATTTAATTTATCATTATTAAAACAGTGGAAAGAAAGATTACAAGAATTTTTGGATATCGAAAAGGTTGGGCAAATAGGTGATAATAAAAATACTTTAACAAATAAAATTGATGTAGCAAGTATTAAAACTATTTATAATGATGGTAAATTTAATGATATTGTTAAAAATTATGGAATGATAATTATAGATGAATGTCATCATTCATCCGCTTATACCTATGAGGCAGCATTAAATATGATGAATGCTAAATATGTTTATGGTGTATCAGCAACTGTAGAAAAAGAAAATGGTCATACACCTATTATTAAAATGCAATGTGGTGATATTAGATATAAAGTCGATATGAAAGAATATAATAAAAAATTAAATTTATCTATGAAGGTTTATAGTAAAAGTGTTCATTTAAATTTTGTTAATAAAAATATAAT
>CAVCAD010000047.1:0-2662 GCA_963600145.1 Bacteroidaceae bacterium | reverse complement strand
ACATAATTCTTTTCTTTTATTATTTTACTTATATCATGCATTATTTACCTCCTTCATTTAAAAAATATAATATACTTTCTCTTTCATTTTTTAGTTTACCATTTATTATATTTTTTTCCAAGTAATTTAATATATCTCCTACTTTTTTTGATGGATTTATATTTAATTTACTACATATAATATTAGCATTAATATCTATATCTTTTCTAGTTTTTATAGGTAGATTATAATACATTTTATTAATATCATTAATACTTTTCTTTAATATAATTTGTGCATTAATACATAAATATTTTCCATATTTATATACATCATATTTATCTATTTTTCCTTTATTTACTAAATATTTAATAGTATTTATTTCTCTAAGTTCTTTTTTAGTAAAATTATAACCAGTATCAAATTCTATTTGAGATAATGCTCCTATTAAATATGGAGTTTTTATAAATTTATTTATTTTTATACCTAAATATTTTTCTAATTCATATTTTTTTACAAATTCTATAAATTTAAATGAATTAGCTGATACTAATATTTTATAAAGTTCATTTTTCTTTTTATCAAATGGTATAGATAAAAAATCTTTTTTATGATTTACTATATAATTTACTATATTATCATCTAATTTGAAATCAAGTGTAACCATAAGTCTAATCGCACGTAACATACGTGTTTTATCTTCAGTAAATTTATCATCTATATTACCTACTACATATATTATTTGATTATATAAATCATATTTAGCATCTAATAAATCTATAATATTTTGTTTTGAATCCATACATATTGTATTTATAGTAAAATCTCTTCTTAATAAATCAGTATATAAATCATTAGTATATTCAATTAATCTAGGTTTATTATTATAATAATCTTTTTCTATTCTAAATGTTGTTATATCAATATTATAGCCATCTAAATTAAGTTTAACTGCTCCATAAGAAGGAATAAATACTAATTTATATTTATCAAGTATTCTATAAATATCTTTAGGTAATGCATTAGTTATTATATCTACATCTTTAGAATTAAGACCAAGTAATTTATCTCTTACATAACCACCAACTATATAGGCTTTATAGCCACTATCTTCAAGTTTATTTAATATTGAATTAATATTTTCATTCATAAACTTATTATACTTAAAAATGACACAAAAAAAAAGCATTACGCTTTTTTTAGTTCAAAGCATCTTTTAATTTACTACCAGCTTTGAATGATGCAACAACTTTTGCAGGAATTTTAAGTGGTGCTTTAGTAAGTGGATTAATACCTTCTCTAGCAGGTCTTTTCTTTGCAGCGAAAGTTCCAAATCCAACTAATTGAACTTTACCTTGTTTCTTTAAACCACTAACAATTCCCTCTATAGTAGCTTCTAATGCTCTACTTGCATCTGCTTTTGTTAAACCAGCTTTTGTAGCAATTAATTCTACTAATTCGTTTTTTGTCATTTTAAGATACCTCCCATTATAATTATTTTAAGCAATCTAAGCTTGCTTACAATCTAATTTTATCATAATTCTTTTAAAGTTCAAGAAAAATATTATATTTTTTAAATCTTTTTATTATTTTGTGTAAATACTTTACTATATATTTGGATCTACTATTATTTTAATAGCATCATTATTTAAAGATGTTAACTTTTCAAATGAAGATTGAACTTGTTCAAGAGATACTATACTGTCTAAAAATTTTAAAACATTTATTCTTTTTTCTTCCATAAGTTCTAAACAAGTTATAAATTCATCTTTAGTATATGCGATAGCACCTTGTACATCTAATTCATGCATTACAGTAAGAATAGTTGGTATAGTAACTGGTGTCATTGAAACACCTACTAAAATTACTTTACCCCCAGGTTTTACAGTCATAAGAGCAGATGATATAGCATTTGAATTACCACAGCATTCTATTACCTTATCAAAACCTCCGCTTGTTTTTAGAAGAGCATTTTCAGCAAATTTTTCATCTAAAGCATTTAAATATTCATCAGCAACTCCTAAAGAAACTGCTTTATTTCCACGAGCAGGATTTGTTTCACTTACTGCAACATAACTTGCTCCTTCCATCTTAGCAAACATAGCACTTACAAGTCCTATAATTCCTCCGCCTACAATAAGAACTTTATCACTTACTTTAATATCAGCAAGTGAAACTGCATGTAAACCTACAGCGGTTGGTTCTACCATTGCCGCTTCTTCATCAGAAACAACATCAGGAACTTTTATAACCATATCAGGTCTTACTTTAATTTTTGATGTAAATCCACCTGGATTTGTAAGCGAAAGTCCTACTGCTTGATCCCAAGTATGTAAACAATACTGAACATTACCAGTACTACATGCTTCACACTTACCACATGGAGATATTGGAAGAGCCGTTACTCTATCACCTATTTTTAAATCTTCTCTAGAGCCCGGATCTTCAACAATTCCTACAAATTCATGTCCCATAACTAAGCCAGCAGGTTCTCCTAAATCCCAGTAATGTATATCTGAACCACAAATACCTGTTTTCTTAACACTTATTAAAACATTAACATTATCTTTAACTGGAGTTTCAATTTCTTTTATTTCAAACTCTTTTTTACCTTTAATAGCTACACTTTTCATTTTCTCCTCCTAATTACCTAATACATAAAATGAATTATTATTACTTTGAT
>CAVCAD010000046.1:0-8468 GCA_963600145.1 Bacteroidaceae bacterium | reverse complement strand
AGTCTTAATTTAGTAATTTCACTTAAGTTATTAACATTAAAATCTTTTAAATTAATAGAAATATTATATTTATTATAATAATTATTATAACTTGGAATTATATATTTATTAGATTCTAAACTATTACATATATTTTTACTATTTAAAAATATTTCTTTATTTTTATCTTTATAATTTATTTTATATAATGGTATTTCAGGGCTTATTTTTATAAAAGCAAATTTTTTACTAGTAAAAAATTCACTTAAACTTTTAGTTATTTTCATAATATTATCTGAATCATTATAATTAGTAATAAAACCTTTAGGTAAAAAAGCATACTTTAAACTAAATGTTAATTTTTTAATTAATACAATAGAAACAGCACATAAAACATTTTCATTATAAACACCAATTATCATATTTTTTTCTTTATTTAATTTAATAACATTTGCATATATTTCTGATTCAAAAAAATTAAAAAGATAATTATTACTTGCAAATTCATTTAAAGTTTTTATATCAATTATTTTAGTTTTCATTTATCAGTCCTTATCACTTTTAAAGAAGATGTATACTCTTTACATATTATATCAATACTATATACATTATCATTTTTTGTTATTATAGAATTACTTATATTACAATTTTCAGTTGATAATTTTTCATTTCTTTGAGCATAACCTTTTTTAATTAATCTTTCTATAGAAATTTGATTATCTTTTTCATAATCATCAAAATAATCAAAAGAACAATTTATATAATAACCTTTTAAATCATCATCTAAATTATCTTTTGATGCAATCGCATATGCACTAACTAGTGGAGTAATTACTAATAAACTAAATGTTAAAGATAAAGCAAATGTTAAATATTTTAAATTATTACTATTCATATCTCACTCCTATTATTAATAATAGCATAATTTTTAAAATTTGTATAACCAAAATGTTATTCCCTTGAAAAAATAGTAATAATATTATATTATTATTTTAGGATAGGAAGAGAGATTATGAAGGTATTATGTATAGGACATGCTAGTTATGATATAAGTATTATAGTAAATGAATATCCTAAAGAAAATACAAAATATAGAGTAGATGAGAAAGTAGAGTGCGGTGGTGGACCTGCTTGTAATGCTGCTTATTTGCTTGGATGCTGGGATGTTGATGTATATTTTCAAGGTATTGTTGGTAATGATTTATATGGTAAAAGAATAATTGAAGAATTAAAACAAAAAAAAGTAAATACTGATTATGTTGAACAAAATAATGATGAAGATACTTCTTTGAGTTTTATATTTGTTAATAAAAATAATGCATCTAGGACTTTATTTAATATTGGTAAAAAGACTGCTAAAATAAAAAAACTTAAGTATGATTTTACACCAGATATAATACATATAGATGGAAATTATTATGAAGCAAGTATAAACGCATTTGAAAAATTTCCAAATGCTATTAAAGTAATTGATGCAGGAAGAATTACAGATGAACTTTTAGATTTATGCCATAGAGTTGATTATTTGGTTTGTTCTAAAGGTTTTGCTGAAACAGCTGCAGGTATAAAAATAGATTATAAAAATCTAACTACATTAAAAGAAGTATATGAAAAATTAGAAAAAGAATTTTTGTGTCATATAGTAATAACGCTTGAAGAGAAGGGAGTGTTATATAGAGAAAATAATAAAATAAAAATTATGAGTGCATTAAAGGTAAATGCAGTTGATACAACTGGGGCAGGTGATTTCTTTCATGGTGCTTTTGTTTATGGACTTGTTAACAAATTACCAATTGAAAAATGTGTAAAAATAGCTAATGTAGCAGCAGGTTTAACTGTAAAGGAAATTGGAAGGCAAAATAAAGTACCTGATATAGAGAAAGTTTATGAAATTTATAAAAAGAATGGTAAATAATCCATATATTGCTTCACTTCATTATATAGATTTACATGGTTATGATAGAAATGAGGCTGTATATTATACAGATAAATTTATTAAGGAAGAAATAATTATTAGAAGTAAAGCAATATATGTTATACATGGTAAAGGAAATCATATAATAAAAAATGAAATACATAAATTTTTAAGTAAAAATAAATATGTTGAATCTTATATGACAGATTATTTTAATGATGGAATAACTATTATAAATTTAAAATATGAAAAGGAAAGAAAAGTATGAAAAAAAAGAAAAGTAATAAATTTTTAAAGTTTTTAATAAGGATTATAATAATAATTATTATAGGTTTATTTGTTTTAAATTATTTTGATATAATTAATTTAGAAGACTATAATATATTTTCAAAAACTAAAGATGTTATTATTGATAAAATAGTTGAAGTTAAAAAGGTAAATATAGTTGATGAAAGTTCTGATTCTAGGGTATATGCAGTTAGTATAAATAATCATCATTCTTCTTGGCCACACGCTGGTCTACAAGAAAGTTTTATTAATTATGAATTGCTTGCTGAAGGTGGAATAACTAGAATAATTGCTTTATATAAAGATAAAGATACTGATAAAATAGGTTCTATTAGAAGTGCTAGACATTATTTCTTAGACTATGTTTTAGAAAATGATGCAATATTTGTTCATTATGGAGAAAGTCCACAAGCAAAAAAAGATTTAGAATCATTAAGTATTGATAATATAGATGGATATTACTATGATTCTGCTTTTTATAGAGATACATCAAGAAACGTTGCTTTTGAACATACTGCTTTTACAACAATGAATATGATTGAAAAAGCAGTAGAAAATAAAGGATATAGAACTACATCAAATAATTGGCAACTTTTAAAATATAGTGTTGATGAAATTGATTTAAGTAAATATGAAAATGCTTTAAAAGCAGATAATATAAATATTAAATATTCAAGTTATCAAACAACATCATATAAATATAATGAAGAAGAAAAAGTTTATTATTTAAGTATGAATGATGAAGCACATATAGATGAAATTACAGGTAAACAATATACAGCAAAAAATATAATTATATATAATTTAAATTATACTACTATAGATAATGCTGGAAGACAAAATCTTGATAATATTGGAACAGGAGAAGGATATTTTATTACAAATGGATATGCAGTAAATATCACATGGAATAAAACAAGTAGAAGTAGTAAAACAAAGTATATGCTTCCAACTGGTGAAGAATTGATAGTAAATGATGGAAATACTTGGATACATATTATGCCTACAACATATGAAGCACAGATAACATCAAATGTTTCTGAAGAGGGTTCATCAGAAGTTTAAAATATGGCTTTTATTAATGCAATAACAAGGATTTTTAAGTATATAAATTTTTCCTTGAAAATATAAATTATTAATGATAGAATTATATACAGAATAAGGAGGCTATTTTATGGATAGTATATTAAATTTTTTATCGAATAATTATAAATGGTTTTTAATCGCAGCTGGAGTATTAGTACTTGCTCTTATAGGATTCATTGCTGATTCGAAGAAAAAGAAAAAAGCACAGGAGAATGCTTTAAATACAGCGGCTGTTGATGGTCAAGCTATGGCTGGAATTCAAACTCCAGTAGCACCAGTGGCACCAGTGGCACCAGAGGCAACAATAAATAATCCTACTGGACAAAATTTAAATGCACAAACAAATATGGAAGCACCTAGTATGACATTTAATGATATGCCAACTCCAAGTGCTAATAACGAAGTAGTAGATACTGCTATTCCAAGTGTTATGACTATGGATCCAATTCAAAATAATATGGAATTTAATAATTCTACTGTTCAACCAGAAAATACCGCAGAAGTTAATAATGCAGTTAGTTTTGAAACTCCAAGTATTAATCCAGAACCAGTGATACAAATGCCTAGTACTGAACCAGTAATGGAAATGCCAAATGTTGAAATGCCAACAGTAGTTTCACCAGTAGAAAGTGAAATACCAGCACAAGAACCTACTATAATTCCAGAACCAGTTGTAATGCCTGATATAAATCAAGCACCAGTAGAACCTACTGAACAACCATCTGTAGTAAATACTGAAAATGTTATAAATGTTGATAATAATATAGATAATACAACTTTATAAAATTTATAAATTAATTAAATTATTTTAAGATCTATAAAATTATTTTATAGATCTTATTTATTCAAGGAGAGAAAATGAAAAAAATTTTTAAAATAATGATAGTATTTTTATTTATTCTTAATATAGAAAATGTAAATGCATTAAATGAAAATATTACTACTGAAACTATTTCTAGAGAAACTTTTATGGATTCTGCTGTTAAACTTGATGATACGTTAGATGATTCTGGGTTTAAAGTAGAGATAAAAGGTGGTAGTGGTTATAAAATATGGGATATAGATTTAAAAAATGCTACTGAATCATGTACATATAGTAATTATAATTCTTATACAACTTTACCATATTCACACTTCTTAAATAAAAACGCTAGTAAAGTAGTAGCAATAACATTTGATAAAACAGTTATGGATGATGTTGAACTTGATATATTTTATTCAAATGTTGGTTATATAGGTGATAAAGTAGTAAACATGTTAGTTAAAATTACAAATATTGTTTATGATAGTCAGTCTAGTAATGGATATAAATTTCCTGCGATGCAAATTATTTCTAAACCAGAATATGGTATAAGTGTAACTTATTGGAAAAGTGCAGATTATGAAGTATTATATTACGATGCGAAGACTAATGAACAAATTAATGTAAGTAGAAGTCTTTTTACATTTAGCTCATTAAATCATGGAGAAGGAGCAAAGGATGAAGCTGTTGGCTTACTTTCAGAAGCTGAAACAGTAGTTTTTACAGACAACACTAACTTAACTTTATCAAAAAATGAATCAAGATTTGATAACTTAGTTACAATCGTGCCAACATCAAATGATTTTATAGATGAATTAGGTTCTTCTAATTTTGAAAAAAATTCTACTACTGTTATTTTTGAAGATGAGATTAAATTTAGATTATTTAGTAAAGGAAGAAATACTTTTTGGTTTACAATTTATCCACTTGCTTTAACAGCACAAACACCAGATGAACCTTTAAAAACTGTAGATAAAACTAAAGTAAGATTAAATGATGAAATAGAATATCAAATATCTCAAAAAGTTAATAAATTAGGAGTAAATGCTTTAGTTAGATATAATAGTTTTGAAATAACTGATGAGTTATCTAGTGCTCTTGAAATAACTGATGCATATTTAACTGATGAAAATAATAAAGAAATAGAAATTAGTAATAATGCAAATATAATTACTAATGGACAATTAACTATAGATAAACAAAAAGTTAGTTATAAGTTTAGTGATGATTTCTTAACTTATATGCCTTTAAATGGAGAAACATATGTTTTACATATTAAAGCAAAAGTAATAAATGAAGATATTGATGTTATAAATAATATTGCTACTTCTAATATAAATAATATAGATTTAAGTACTAATAGTACTAAACTTAAAATAATAAAAAAATATAAAATTGATACTGAAGTTATAAATGGTATTATAGATAATAGTACTACTGTTGAAACTGATGATAATATAAAAATTAGTTATGGACCTTATAATGGATATATATTAAAAAGAATAACTGTTGATAATAAAGAAATAGATATAAAAGATTATGAAAATAATTATATATTTACTAATGTTTCAAGTGATCATAAAATTACAGTTGAATATGAATTTGAAAATCCACAAACAGGAAGTAATAGTTTAATAATATTTTCATGTATAACAGTAATTACATTTACAGCAGTAATAATTTTAAGTAAGAAAAAAATATTTAATATTGGTATTAAGGGTTAGTTGTATTTTAAATATTTTTATTATATAATACATTTAAATCAACAAATGAGGACAACATTATTAATCAATTTAAATATAGAGAATTAGTGGTTGGTGAAAACTAATATTTAAAATTAATAATTACTACCTTATAAGAGAGGTTAATAACCTACGGAATAAATCCGTTATAATTACAAGAGTACAATTAGGATGGTACCGTGTTATTTAACACTCCTTTTAAAGGAGTGTTTTTTTAAAGAAAGAGAGTGAAAATTTTATGATAAATATTAAAGAAAATGAAAAATTAAATGTTTTAAACCATAGTTGTGCACATTTACTTGCTCAAGCAGTAAAACACTTATATCCTGATGCAAAGTTTTGGGTAGGACCAGTAATTGAAGAAGGTTTTTATTATGATATTGACTTAAATGGAAAAACTTTGACAGAAGAAGATTTAACTATAATAGAAAGAGAAATGAAAAAATGTTCAAAAGCAGATAAAAGAATATATAGAGAAGAAATATCTAAAGAAGAAGCTCTTGAAAGATTTAAAGATGATCCATATAAAATAGATTTAATTAGTAGAATGGATGAAGAAAATACTATAATATCTTGTTATACTCAAGGAGATTTCACAGATTTATGTAGAGGACCACATATGGAAAGTACAAAACAAATAAAGTATTTTAAATTACTTAAATTTTCTGGTGCTTATTGGAAAGGTGATTCAAAAAATAAAATGCTTCAAAGAATATATGGTGTTTGCTTTGAAACAGAAGAAGATTTAAATAAATATTTGCTTGAACTTGAAGACTTAAAAGGAAGAGACCATAGAAAAATAGGTAAAGAACAAGAACTATTTATGTCACATGAACTTGTAGGAGCAGGAATGCCTTTATGGCTTCCTAACGGAGCAATAATTAGAAAAGAACTTGAAAATTATATATATGAAAAAGAAAGAAAACTTGGTTATAACCATGTTTATACTCCATGCGTAGGAACAGTTAATTTATATAAAACATCTGGCCATTGGGACCACTATAAAGAAAATATGTTTCCAACTATGAAAGTAGATGAAGAAGAATTTGTTTTAAGGCCTATGAACTGCCCACATCATATGCTTATTTATAAAAATAAATTACACTCTTATAGAGATTTACCAATAAGAATAGGTGAATTTGCTACTGACTTTAGATATGAAGCAAGTGGAGCAGTTAAAGGGCTTGAAAGAGTAAGATGTATGTGTCAAAATGATGCTCATTTATTTGTAGCACCAGAGCAAATTAAAGATGAATTTAAACAAGTAGTTAATTTAATACTAGATACATATAAAGACTTTGGTATAAAAAATTATAAATTTAGATTATCACTTAGAGATAAAGAAAATAAAGAAAAATATTTTGATGATGATGAAATGTGGAATACAGCAGAAAGTAAACTAAGAGATGTATTAAATGAATTAAATATAAATTATACTGAAGCAGTTGGAGAAGCTGCATTCTATGGACCAAAACTAGATGTTGAAATAAAACCTGCTATTGGACCAGAAGTAACACTTTCAACTTGTCAATTAGACTTCTTACTTCCTAGAAGATTTGAACTTTCATATATAGATAAAGAAGGTAATAAGAAAACACCAGTAGTACTTCATAGAGCAATATTTGGAACATTTGATAGATTTACTGCTTTTCTAATAGAAGAAACTAAAGGAGTATTTCCATTATGGTTATCTCCACTACAAGTTAATATAATACCAGTTAATATAGAAGCACATTTAGAATATGCTTTAAAAGTAAAAAAACAATTAGAAGAGAATTTAATAAGAGTAAATTTAGATGATAGAGATGAAAAACTAGGTTATAAAATGAGAGAAAGTCAAATGAATAAAATACCATATACTCTTGTACTTGGAGATAAAGAGAAAGAAAGCAATACTATAAATTATAGAGAATATCAAAAAGAAGCAACTATAGAAATAGGAGTAAATGATTTTATAAATAAATTAAAAGAAGAAATTAAAAATAGAAACTTAAGATAAAACTTGACAAGTAAATATAAAAAAATTAAAATTTTCATATAGGAGGAATAGTATGAAAGAATATACATATATAATGATTAAACCTGATGGTGTAAGAATGGGCTTAACTGAAGAAATAGTTAGAAGGATAAAAAATAAAGGTTATGAAATTAAATTATTTGATGTAAGAAAATTAAATAGTGAAATATTAGATGAACATTATGCTCATGTTAAAGATAAACCTTTTTATCCAGAAATGAAAGAATTTATGCTTTCAGATTATGTTGTACCAATGATTGTTTATGGAGAAAATGCTGTTTTAGGAATGAGAGAATTAATGGGACCAACTAAAAGTAGTGAAGCATTACCTGGCACTATAAGAGGTGACTATGGAAATAAAGAAATAGTAAATGAAAATGTAATACATGGTTCTGATTCAAGAGAGAATGCTCTTATAGAAATAGAAAGATTCTTTGGTATAAAATTAAATCATGATGAAGAATTTAAATTATAATAACTAGCAAGTTAAACTTGCTTTTTTTAGTTTATGGTATATAACTAGGTGGTGGAAGTCCACTATATACGTAAGTATCTGTGAAGTTTGGGCTTAAGGAAAGTGAGCGTGATATTATGATAAAAATAATCAAACAAGAAATTAAAATAAGTCATGAACTTAAA
>CAVCAD010000045.1:0-5556 GCA_963600145.1 Bacteroidaceae bacterium | reverse complement strand
TGTTGAATATAATCTTGTAATAAATAATGATTATAGTGTTGAAGAAGATATTATAACTTATGAAACAAGTGAATATTATCGTATGTTTGATTCATCAAAAGAAGAGTTAGTAAATTCTTTTATAAGGGAAAATGAAGATGCTAAAAAATATGATTATGAAATATATGAAGATGATGATAATTATGGAGCAAATTTAAGTTTAAAATATAAAAATATTTTAGATTATTATGAAAATAATAATAATTTTAATGAACATTTTAATAAATTAGATATATCTAAAGATGGCACGATTGTTGAAATACATGCTTATGATTTAAAAAATTTGTCTCCTTTTTATCAAAGAGAGTATTATATAGAAGATGTTGTTATAAATATAAAACTTCCTAAAAAAGCTTTATATTCTAATGCAGATAAAATAGATGAAAAAGAACATATATATACTTGGTATATTTCAGCATCGCAAACTGATGCAGATGTTAATATAAAATATGAAGAAAATGATTTAGTTAAAGCATTTTATAGTAATTATACTATTATTATAATTGTAGCTATAATATCTACTATAGTTATTTCAATAATAATAAAATTAATAATAACAAGTAAAAAAAATAATGAAATATAAAATAGTTTTTGTTATAATAAGTTAGAAAGATAGTGATTATATGAAATTAAAGTTTGTTGCAGAACCTATTCAGTGGTTAATATTCTTAATATATGTAATATTTCTATTCTTTTTAGTGGCTATTGCGGTTGCTAATCTGAATTCTTTTGCATTTGATGCTATTTTTGTTGGATTAAATCCAACAAGAGCTTTTTATCCTGAATATTTTCCAACTACTTTAATGTTATTTATTCTTGCACTTATTGCTTCTTATAGTTTAGGATTTAATAAAATTATTAAACAAGAAGAAGGTTTTGGTATTGAATGGAAAAAAACTAAAAAAGAAGATGATGGGTATTCAAGATGGTTCAAAGATAAAGAAATGAAGGCTGCTGATAATATTAAAAGGATAGTTCTTAAAGATGATACACTAGAAGCTGGAGGAGTTCCAATAATAAATAATGGAACTGAGGCTTGGGTTGATAATGGCGAATATCACAGTATGATTATTGGAGCTTCAGGTAGTGGTAAAACACAAGGTATAGTTCATCCACTTGTTAAAATACTTGCTAAAAAGGGTGAAAGTATGATTATTACTGACCCTAAGGGTGAATTATATGAGCAAAGTTATAGTTTATTGAAATCAAAAGGTTATAAAATTGTTTTACTTAATTTTCGTGATCCTTCTCATGGACAAGCGTGGAATCCTTTAAGTATGCCTTATAAATATTATAAAGAAGGCGAAAAAGATAAAGCAATGGAACTTTTGGAAGATTTAGGTAAAAATATTATTGTAGATAAAAACCAGTCTGATCCGTTCTGGCAAAATTCATCCGCAGCATTTTTTGCTGGGCTTGCGTTAGGACTTTTTGAGGATGCAAACGAAGATGAAATTAATTTAAATAGTATTTATTTAATGAGTGGTGCTTCTGAAGAAAAAATAGGTAGAAGCGATTATTTAAAAGAATATTTTAATATTAAAGGAGAAGATAGTAAAGCAACTATATCTGCTAAAAATACCGTATATGCTCCTGATGAAACTAGAGGAGGAGTTTTATCTACTTTTCAACAGAAAATTCAAATTTTCGCAACACGTGATAATTTATCTGAAATGCTTTCTTATAGTGATTTTGATTTAAGAGAAATTGGAAAAATGAAAACTGCAGTTTTTTTAAAAATTCATGATGAAAAAACTACATATCATTCACTTATGACTATATTTATTAAACAAGCATATGAAAGTTTGGTTGATGTAGCTAGTCATAGTGAAGGATTAAAATTAAAATATAGAACTAATTTTATATTAGATGAGTTTGCTAATATGCCAGCACTTGCTGATGTGGATGCTATGGTTACTGCGGCTCGTAGTAGAAATATTAGAATGACATTTATAATTCAAAACTTTGCACAACTTACTGATGTTTATGGTAAAGAAGCAGCAGATACTCTTCGTGGTAACTGTCCAAATCTTATATATTTAATTTCTTCAGAACTTGCGGCTCTTGAAGAAATTAGTAAAATGTGTGGTGAAATTAAACCAAAAGATGCTGATGAAAAAGGAAAAGGTGCTCTTCCTAGTAGACCACTTATAACAGTTACAGATTTGCAAATGATGAAAATGTATGATGCACTTGTTGTTCGCTTTAGGAATAGACCTTATAAAACAAAATTAACACCAGACTGGAAAATTGATTGGGGATATAAGGTTGAACCTGCCCAATATCCAAATAGAGAGAAAAAAGAAGTAAAAGTATTTAAAATTAAAAAATTCGTTGATGAACATAGACAACAAAATAATATGATGGGACCAGGTTTAGGATTTGCTGGATTTCCAGGTTTTAATACTCCTATGAATATGCCAAGCATGAACACTGCATTACCGTTTAATCCTTTTGGCGGTAGTGCTAACCAAACAAGTATGAATAATCCTTTAATGTCATCAGGCTCTTCATTATCAGATGCTGATATTGATGAAATAGTAAGAGGTATTGATAGGCAAGTAGAAGAACTTAAGAAGAAAGAAGAGAGTGAAAATAACGATAAGTCAGCTGACATTGAAAATAAAGTTTATGATGCTAATATAATTAATGATAAATTATTAGAAGATGATGAAGATGATATATCAGAAATATTTAGTAGTGATATAAATAAAAATGAAATAGAAAATGCACCAGTAGTTAATATAGATACTGATAGTGTTATAGTAAATAATAATAACGAAGAAAATGAAGATGATGATTTCTTTGATGATTTCTTTGGTGATGATTAATAAATAGGAGATAGAATGAAAAACAAAGCAAGAATTTTATTTATATTTTGTATATATATTATATTTTTTACTAATATAAATGTTTTTGCTTGTAATTATTCATCAGTAGATAAAAGTATTAAAATTAGTTTATCTGTTAATGGATCTGCTGTACTTAAACATACTATGGTATCTATAACTAGAAATGGTGTAAGCATAGATAATGAGCATAATGTAATAGTAGGTTCTGACTTGGTTAGTCAAATAGAATCAAATACTTGTCCTAATATTTATTATTCATGTGTTGAATCAGAATGTAGAATTTCTTTGCAATCTGGAGATTTATATTCAGAGGCTATAAATGAAAATAGTAGTGGAAATGAGAATCAGTTATATTGTACTTATGTAGAAGTAGCTGAAGAATCTAGTGAAAGTGAATCTACTGAAGATAAAGTAAAATTTGTAGTAGGTAAAGAGGGGGATGATATTAGAATATATGGAATTAACAATTTTCCAGATATTTCTGATATTAGTAATTCAAGTTTTGATAATTTTAAATCAAATAGTTCGATATATAATGAAAATACATGCGATAAAGAATTATATTTTATATCAGGTGGAACAGCAGCTGTTATATATAAGGATAAAGAAGATGATGAAAACAGAAGATTAGCAACAAGTGTAGAGAATGATATATATTTATTTTGTTCGTATTTATCAATTAATTCTGAAGCAGAAAAAAGTAATGGTAGTATAAGTAAAGATAGTGAACAAAGTGCTTTTTCAATAAAATATAATTTACTTACTAATAAAATACAAGGCAATATATTAGGGACAGGAATTTTTAAAAATAAAACTAATACTAAATTAAATTCATCATTAGTTGGTGGAGAGTGTAGTGATGTATTATATTATGGCTGTACTGATACTAGTTGTTATATTTATCATCAAAATTACACCGATAATAATGTAGCTATATTAAATGAATTACTTACACGTTGTGACTATGCTGCATCAGATGATAAAACTGCAGGATTTAGATTATATTATTATGGTAAATATTCATATGCTATTCCAACTAATGGTGAGTTGAGTGAAAAAGATGCAACTATGGATAGTTCCGGTGTTGATACATCATCACTTACTGCTTGTCCTGAAAATGTATATTATAGATGTGAAACTGAAGCCGATGGGCATCTAATTTGTAGTGTAACATCTAGCTCTGAAAATTATAATAGCGAAAATAAAGATTTAGCAACTAAAAAAGCAGATTTAATAGGGCAAGGTGGAGCAGTTAATCCTTCAACAGGGACAGATGATTATAGCCCACCTGATGCAACAACAACAGATGCTGAGATTACAATTTGTAATTATGAAATGCTAGGGAAATATGATGAAAAAAGTGGATATAGAATAAGATATGTTAAAGAAATTGATGAACTTGAAGTATGGCCAACTGGAACAAAAGCAAAAGAAGCACTATTTTATGGAGGGGGATATATTATTAATTATAGTCAAATATCTTCTTCAAAAATAAAAGAAGGAAACTGCATGGAAGAATTTTATTATAAAATAGATGAAAGTACTGGTAATAAATATAAATTTACTTTATCAGAAAACGAAAGTGGTTCTGGTTGGAATAAAGCAAGTTTAAAATAGGAGGAATAAATGAAAAATAAATTAATTAAAACAATATTTGTATTTGTATTTATGTTTATTGGAGTATGTAATGTGAAGGCGGAAAAATTGTATTGTAAATATACAATTAATAGTTCTTTGTTAGAATCTAACAATTATCCTGAAATAGTTGTTACCTATACTGATGGTAAGGGGAAAGTGACTAGTTCTAGATCTGACGAATATTCTATTTCCATTAATGGTGATTTTCTTAATATTAATAATATGGAAAAGGAAAAAGACAAAGACAATGATTGTCCTAAAATATGGGTAGTAGTTAATAATGTAAATTCTAATGGTCCAATACCTATTACTTTGTATGAATCTCGAAATACTGGAAATGATAATACTCAACCTATATCTGGGGTGGCACTTGGTAAAGAAAACGAGGGTGATCTTGATAATGAAAATGAAGTTGATCTTGGCCAAGATTTATATTGTTCATATGATTTTGGCGAAGATATATTAGCTATTAAATACAATAAAAAAGCTGTTAATTATTATTATGCAAAAAATCAATATAATACAACAAGTCTTGATACTAAATTTAGTGGTTACGCAGAAACTGAAATTAAAAATAATTTTGGAACTTCACAAATTTATTATCCTTCTGGTAGGGATTGCCCAAAGATTTATTATAATTATTCATCTGATTCAATTGAAGTATGCAATGAAAATAATAATGATTCAGTTTGCCATGCTACCAGTAGTATATCTGGGAAAAAAATAGATTCTGTTGATTTTTATGAGATTAAGAATAAAAAGAAAGGTAATACAATAGTAGGAGACAAAGCGGAATGTACATATGATGAGGGTGATTATTCTATAATTATTAATTTTTCTGTTAGTGGTAGTGGACAACTAAAGCAAGTAAAAATTGCTAGTGAATCTGATATAAAAGTCACTGGTTCAATAAGCAAAATTACAAATGAGTTTGGTACATTATCAACAAATCTTGATCCTAGTGACTCTTGCCCTGAGATATGTTCTTATTATACAGATGAATCAAATACTTCAATAGCGATTAAAA
>CAVCAD010000044.1:0-13836 GCA_963600145.1 Bacteroidaceae bacterium | reverse complement strand
ATGATAAATTTTTGCACTATATTAATAAAAATTTAAATAAATATAAAGATAATAAATCTTCAGAAAATATATATAAATTATCTATTAAATTATTAAAAAAATAACGCTATTTAAACGTTATTTTTATTTAATCTAAATTTATCTTATTTATAAAATTTGTAATATCATTTAATATTTGTTTACTTACTACCTTTTCTTTCTCTTCTTCAGTTAATGATTCATAATTTGTAGTACTAAAACTTTCTATATTAAACTTTATATTGTTTTTAATATTATAACTTAAATTAAATACTAAAGTATTTTTATTAATATCAACTAAATCAATTAAAATATTAGTTGTTTTTTTATTTTTATTAATTGTTATATCACCACTAATAAATAATTTACTATTTTTAATATATTTTATTTTATATAGATTTTCTTTTTCAATAACTATTTCTATTATTTTAGAATCATATAAATCTGTAGTTCCAAATTCTATTTTATTAACTATATTTTCTTCTTTAGAAACATATAAAGATATATAATAAATAGCTTTAGTATCATATGAACTAGCATCATATTCATTTAAATATTTTAATATAATATTTTTTACTTCAGTTTCACTTACATTCATATAGTTTGATAACTCGCTATATAAAGAATATTTTTTTATATATTTATAATAATTATATTTTATAGTATTTATTGTTTCTTGTGATATAAATAAACTTATTTTATTAGTTAAAACATCCTCTTTATCTATTGTTAAAATTACTGATTCTTCTTCAAATGAAGCATCTTTTATATATTCATTTATAGAAGAATTTAAACCATATAATAATTTTTTATTATCTGTATTATAAATAAATTTATTTATAAAATTAAAATTATTATCAGAATACACATACTTATCAGAATAATTAGTACTAGCTATATATTCTTCATCATTTATTATATAACCATAGATATGCTGATTTTCAGAATATTTATATACATAATTAAAATCTACTTTATAAGTATCTATATCATAATTATTATTTAATTTTCCATTTAATCTAACCATAGAAAATAAATTATAAAATTCTGGGTACTCTTCATTAATATTAGAAATATTTGATGAAAAATCTAAATTAATTTCACTATTATCTCCTAAATATAAATTATTATTTACAATATCTAAAATATTATTAATGAATGTTGCATATATATTTTTAGGTGTAGAAAAAGACATAGTATAGCCTATTGAACCCATTACTAAACAAAATACAATTGTAAAGCAAGCTCCTGCGAAGGAGATTTTGCTTTTATCCATAGAAAAGTTAAATTTATGTTTCTTTTTCACAGGTGTTTTTACACTTTCCATTGCTTGTGTTGTAGGCAAAGTTAAATCCAAAGTCTGACTAATAGCATCATCTAAATCAATTATTTCAAATTTTTCTTCTTCTTTATACATAGATTTTGGATCATTTATTATTTTTTCCATACATTTACATACTTCACATAAATGCTCTCCATATTCTACATATGCTCCACATTTTTCACATCGCATATCTTTTTCCTTTCTTATTCATCTGCATAATTATCAAAATAACCTTGAATTAATACTACTGGAGTTCCTTTATCACCACTACCACTTGTTAAATCACAAAGTGAACCTATTAAATCAACATATCTTCTAGGAGTAGTTCCTTGACTAGACATATTACCTTTAAGATTACTATTTTTTTCAGCTATTTCTTTCTTCATAGCCTCTACTAAAAGATTACCACTTAAATCTTTGAATTTATTATCAGATAAATATTTTAATTTAATTTCGTTAGGACTTCCTTCTAATCCTTTAGTATAATTTGGACTAACTACAGGATCTGCAAGTTCCCATATTCCCATTACTGGATCTTTAAATGCACCATCTCCATATATCATAACTTCAATATTTTTACCAGTTTTTTCTTTTAAAAGTCTTTGTACTTCATATACAAATTCTTCATTTTGTGGAAATAATTTTAATCTTTCTTCTGTAGAACGATTGGAACCAAGCAATCCAAATTCAGAATTAAATCCGCTTCCATCAACACTTTCATTTAAAATATCACATAGTGTTAATATTTTATTACCTCCATGAGCTTTTATTCTTTTTACAGTATCAAATCTTGTATGAACATCACAAACAAGAATATTTTCTTCATAATCAAGAATTACTTCTGGTTTATTACTTAATACAAATTCTACTTCACAATTTTCTTTAGCACATACTTCAGTATAAAAATCAACCATATTTACTCCAGTAAACATATGAACAAAATGACCAAATTTTTCTTTATACTCAGTTTCACTTATAACATGATTAAATTTATCAATATTATACTTCTCTAAATCTTCTTCATATAAAATACCATTACCTTGTTCATCTGATGGATAACTTAATAAAATAGTTATTTTATTCATTGCTCTAGCTATTGCTTTTAAAATTAATGCAAATCTATTTCTACTAAGAATTGGATATACTACTCCTATTCTATCAGTATTAAATTTGTTTTTAATATCTTTTGCTACCTCATCAATAGTAGCATAATTTCCATAACTAATACCAACTACTGCCTCTGTTACAGCAACAACATCTCTATCATTAAAATTAAAATGTTCTGCCTCACTAGCTCTTAGTAAAGAATCTACAACTACTTTTGGTAAATTATCTCCTTCTTTAATTATCGGTGTTCTAATACCTCTTACGACTGTTCCAACTGTTCTCATTTTTTTCCTCCAAATTATCTAAAATAATTATATCAAATTCAAAAAAAACAATATATATATTTTATATGAATTTTACGTAAAGTTATTTATATAATATATACACAAAGTAGTGCATTATACTTTTTTGTGTTGCCTACCTGTTGCCTACTTGTTGCCTACGAACCAAATCTAACGGCGTTTAACGAATATCTTAGCAAAAGAAAAACCCCATAAATACGGGATTTATAGGGTATTTTATTATAAATTTTACTATCTCTTTGTGAATTGTGGTGCACGTCTTGCTTTCTTTAAACCATATTTTTTACGTTCTTTAATTCTAGCATCTCTTGTTAACATTCCTGCTGCTTTTAATATTGCTCTAAAATCAGGATTATATTCAAGAAGAGCTCTAGCAATTCCTAAACGAATAGCACCTGTTTGACCACTGAAGCCTCCGCCTTTAACATTAACTTCAATATCGAATTGATTTTCTGTTTCTGTTAAAGCAAGTGGTTGTTTTAAATCTAAAATTAAAGTCTCATAAGGAACATAATCATGTATATCAATACCATTAACAGTAATTTTACCAGTACCACTTGTTAATGCTACTTGTGCTGAACTTCCTTTTCTTTTACCAGTAGCCTTATAAACCATTTTATCTGCCATTATATCCTCCTATAACTCAATTGCTTCAGGCTTTTGAGCAGTTTGGTTATGCTCAGAACCTTCATAAACAAATAATTTTTTAAACATTTGTCTTCCTAATCTACCTTTTGGAAGCATTCCTTTGATTGCTCTTTCAACCATTTCAACTGGATATTTTTCAATCATTGTTCTAGCAGTTCTTTCTCTTAAACCGCCTGGATATCCACTATGATTATAATAAATCTTTTTATCTAACTTATCTGCAGTTAAAACAACCTTTGAAGCATTAATAATAATAACATTATCACCACAATCAACAGATGGTGTAAATGTAACTTTGTGTTTACCACGTAATAGTACAGCAGCTTTAGCAGCAACTTTACCTAAAGTTTGACCTTCTGCATCAATAAGATACCATTTACGAGTAACATCTTCTTTTCTTAACATAAATGTTTTCATATTCTCTCCTTCTTTGATTTTACAATTTTGCTTTCCCAGGGCAAAACCACTCCATCAAAATGTACCAATGGAAATTATACTAAAATTAAAATATTTAGTCAACCTTTTTTGCAAAGAAAAATAGGCACTAAAGCCTATTTTGTAACATTAAATCTAAAGTAGCAAATATCTCCATCTTGCATAACATAATCTTTACCTTCAAATCTTAATCTACCTGCTTCTTTAACTTTTGCTTCTGAGGTGTATTTTATTAAATCATCATAACTCATAACTTCAGCCTTAATAAATCCTCTTTCAAAATCTGTATGTATTATACCTGCACATTTTGATGCTGTCATACCATTTTTAAAAGTCCACGCTCTTACTTCATCTTTACCTACAGTAAAGAATGTTTTCAAGCTTAAAAGTTCATATGTATATTTAATTAATTTATCAAGTCCACTTTCTTTTATTCCTATGTCTTCTAAAAATACTTTTTTATCATCATCATTTAATTCTACAAGTTCACTTTCTATTTTTGCACACATAAGTACAACTCTAGCATCATCATTTTCAAGATATAATTCTATTTTTTTTAAATACTCATTCGTTCCTTTTATTGCATCTTCTTCATTAACATTTGCTAAGTATATAATAGGTTTTAATGTAATAAAATTAAAAGGTAATAATATCTTTTTTTCTTCATCATCAAAATCTACATTTCTAAGTGAAATTCCTTCTGATAAACTCTTTTGTGCTTTTTTAAGTATTTCTACCTCTTTAAGAGTATTTTTATCTAAAGTAGTTTGTGCTTTCTTTTCAATTTTATCTATTCTATTTTCAATAATTTCTAAATCACTTAATGATAGTTCAGTATTAATAGTTTCTATATCTCTAATAGGGTCAATACTTCCATCAACATGTATAATATCTTTATCATCAAAACATCTTACTACATGAACAATTGCATCAACTTCTCTAATATGTGATAAGAATTTATTACCAAGGCCTTCTCCTTGAGCTGCTCCCTTTACAAGACCTGCGATATCAATAAATTCATATTGCGTTGGTATTGTTCTTTCTGGAATATACATATTTTCTAAAACTTCTAATCTTTTATCTGGAACTGTTACAATTCCAACATTAGGGTCTATAGTTGCAAATGGATAATTTGCTGCGAGAATATTCTTTTTTGTTATAGCATTAAAAAGTGTACTTTTGCCTACATTAGGCATACCTATAATTCCTGCTTTAATTGACATATGTAATACCTGCCGTACTTCCTATACCTATTGGTAATCCTGTTATATACCAACCAAATATTATTATAAACCATATTGCAAAAATTGCTAAAAAATATGGCATAGTATATTTTATTCCTTTTGATATAGTTATTGTTTCACCTTTATTATATTTTTGTAAAAATGCTATATAAATTACAAAATATGCCATTAATGGTGTTACTCCTTTAGTTATACTATCTCCCGCTACAAAAACTAAGAAAGCAAACTCTGGAGATAAACTAGCATTCATAAATAATGGTACAACTGTTGATGAAAGAATAGACCATTTTAATACAGGAGTAGTATAAAATAAATTACTAATCATAGTAACTAATAGTAAAACTAATATAAGCCATACACCAGTTAATTCTAAATTACTAAAAAATGATGCAAATGATGCAGTTATTACATAACCAATATTTGTTTCTTTAAATACTCCTACAAATAATGATGCAAAGAAAAGCAGTACAAGGATATCTCCAATACCATCTAAAGAATAACCAAGTGCTTTTGTTAAATCAGTGCTATTTTTAATAGTTTTAGTCATTATTCCATAAATTAAACCTATAATAAACATAAGTAAAGTAAATATAAAAACTATTCCTTGACTAAAAAGAGATGATGGTCCAAATATTTTATCTATATATTGAACTCCGCTTTTATCTAGTAATCCTCCTGATAAAGGTAAACCTGGTATTATCATATATATAATAATTAATATATATATAATTGCTGCTGTAAGAGATACAACAAGTCCTCTTAGTTCTTTATTTGTAATTCTTACCTCATCTTCATCAAATTCATATTTTTCTAAATTTGGCATTAAATATTTTTCAGTTAATCTAGTAAATACTATGGAAGTTACTATTAATGCAAAAATCATAACATATAATAAAAAGAAATTATTTATTTTATATGTTGGTTCTAATAATCTAGCTGCTTTTAAAGTTAAAGATAATAAATTACTATCTGTTATACTTAAAAATACATTAATTCCATATCCAAATGATAAAGAAACAAATGATACAATAATACCACCAAGTGGATTTCGATGACCATACTTAAATAATAATGCACTAAGTGGAAGCATAACTACAAAGCCTATATCTCCAACAATAGAAAAAACAATACTTATAAATACAATTAAAAATGTTAATGTATTTTTACTTACATTTCTTGTAAGTAAAGTAAAAGCTGTTTTTAAAAAACCAGTATATTCTAATACACCTATTCCTATTAATACTATTATAAGCATAGAAAGTGGTGTAAAACTAACAAAACCTTTGACTGCTGTTGTAACTATATATTTAAGCCCAGATAAACTAAACAGTCCATTAACTTTTACTACATTTTTAACAAGTTCATTAGTTGCACTATTTATTACATCATACTCAGCTTGTACTTTAAATATACTTAAAATACCGCTTATTATAATTGTTATACCCGTTAATAATATAAACGACATAACAGGTGTTAATTTAAATTTATCTTTTATCACTCTTCAATCACCTTCTTCAATTTTTTTTCAAATTCTACTCTATCCATCATTATACTTCTTTTACAATTAACACACTCAAGTTTAATATCAATTCCAATTCTTGTTATTTTCCATAAATTTGTATTACATGGGTGTGGTTTTTTCATTTGTACTAAACTATTTAGACTATATTTTTTATTTTCCATACAGCACCTACATATCTATTTTTATTTTTATAATATCAAGAATCCTTTGAAGATCTTTTTCACTATCAAAAGGAATATTTATACTTTTATCTGTTATTCTAACAGAAGTACCTATTTTCTCTCTAAGTGCTTCTTGTATGTATTTATATTTATTAGAAGATGTTTTCTTTTTAATTTGAACTTTTCTACTAAAATCAGGATTTTGTACAATTTCTTCTAATTTTCTAACATTAATATCTTCTAAAACAACTTTTTTTGCAAGTTTTTCTATCATATTAATATCTTCTAATTTACTTAAAACTTTAGCATGTCCCATAGTAATTTGTTTTTCAAGTACCATTTTTTGAACACTATCTGGAAGACGAAGTAAACCAAGCATATTAGTTATATGACTTCTGCTTTTTCCAACTCTCTTTGCAAGTTCTTCTTGAGTAATTTCAAGTTTTACTAACATATTTTTATAAGCCTGTGCTTCTTCAATTGAAGTTAAATCTTCTCTTTGAATATTTTCAAGCACAGATATTTGCATCATTTCATTATCAGTAAAATCCTTAATAATTGCTGGTATTGTTTTTTTACCTGCGATAGCACTTGCTTTTGCTCTTCTTTCACCCGCTACTATTTCATAACCTCTAATACTCTTTTTTATAATTATAGGTTCTAATACACCAAACTGGTTAATAGACTGTGATAATTCTTTTAATTTGTCTTCTTCAAATACTTTTCTAGGTTGATAAGGATTACTTCTAAGTTCAGATAAATTTACTTCTATAATATCTTTTTTATCTGTATTTTCTAATATAGTTTTTTCAAGTTTATCAATATTATCAATATTTAATATTTCATTACTAAATAATTGTTCAAGACCTCTACCTAATGCTTTTCTCTTAGTTTCCATTTCTATTAATCACCTCTTTCGCTAAATTTATATATGCTTCTGTTCCTTTACTTTTTGGATCATACTCAAGAATTGGTTTACCATGACTAGGAGCCTCAACTAATCTTACTAATCTAGGTATAATTGTATCAAATACTTTTTCTTTAAAAAATTTTCTAACATCTTCAACCACTTCAAGTCCAAGTAATGTTCTTCCATCAAGCATAGTTAAAAGAACCCCTTCTATATCTAAATCAGGGTTAATATTATTTCTTGTTAATACAATTGTATTTAATAATTGATTAACACCTTCAAGAGCAAAATATTCACACTGAACTGGTATAATAACAGAATCAGAAGCAGATAATGCATTTGTTGTAAGTAATCCTAATTGAGGAGGACAATCTATAATAATAAAATCATATCTATCTTTAATTAGATTAATTTGTTCCTTTAATTGATCACATTTTTTAAATTCTTCACTATTAAGTTCTTTTTGAATAAGTTCCATATCAACACCAGCAAGTGATATTGATGATGGTATAACACTCATATTATTATAAGGTGTCTTTAATATTGCATCTTTTATTAAACATGTTCCATTCATAACTTCATATATACTATTTTTTACATTATATTTATTAAGACCAAGTCCAGTTGTTGTATTACTTTGTGGGTCTAAATCTATTAATAAAACTTTTTTCCCTAAATACCCAAGAGAACTAGATAAATTTATACTTGTCGTAGTTTTTCCTACTCCGCCTTTTTGATTAACAAGTGATATAACTTTTCCCATCTTAAATCCTCTCCTACAAAAACATTCTAACACACTTTATAAACATTTGGTAGACAATTTTTTTTAAATGTTGTATAATCTTTTTAATGAATTTCTTTTAAATTTAATTAGGAGGCGTTATGAAAAATAACAATGAAAATTGCGAAACTTTGATATTCGCTTTAGGAGGACTTGGCGAAATTGGTAAAAACATGTATGTATTTATGCATGATGATGAAATTATAATAGTTGATGCTGGAGTAATGTTCCCTGGCAATAATTTACTAGGTATAGATTATGTACTTGCTGACTATACATTTTTAAAACAAAATGAAAATAAAATTAAAGCTTTATTTATCACGCATGGACATGAAGATCACATTGGTGCTATCCCATTTTTACTTCAAAATGTAAATATTCCTATTATATATGCTCCAAAGGTTGCTCATAAATTAATTAATTTAAAATTAGAAGATAGAGCAGTTAAAGTAAATAAACTAGAGTTATATGATGAAGATACAGTTATAAAATATAAACATTTTGAGATTTGTTTCTTTAGAACTACACACTCAATTCCAGATTCTTTTGGCATTTGTATTGATACTTCAAATGGTAGAATTATTGAAACTGGTGATTTTAAATTTGATTTAACTCCAATTGGACCTGCTGCTAATATACAAAAAATGGCAAAACTTGGATATGAAGGAGCAACTTTATTAATGAGTGATAGTACAAATGCACTTGTAAAAGGTTTCTCAGCTAGCGAAAGTGTTGTTGATGATACTATGGCAGATATATTTTCAAGAAGCACAGGAAGAATTATTATTGCTACATTTGCAAGTAATATATATAGATTAACTCATATTGTTGAAACTTGTAAAATTAATAAAAGAAAAATTAGTGTCTTTGGAAGAAGTATGAATAATAACATTGAAATTGCTTTAGAATGTGGTTATATCAAAGACAAAGATATTTTTATTTCAAGTGCTGAGGCTAATCGATTAAAACCATATGAAGTATGTCTTTTATGTACTGGTTCTCAAGGCGAACCACTAGCAGCTTTGTCAAGAATTGCAAATGGAACTGATAAAAATATTTCACTTATGCCACAAGACACAGTAATATTTTCTTCATCACCAATACCAGGTAATGCACTTAGTGTAAATAGAGTAATTAATAAACTTTATCTAAAGGGTGCTAAAGTATATACAAACACAAATGAAAATGATTTGCACACTAGTGGACATGGAAAACAAGATGAACTTAAATTAATGCTTAAAATTATAAATCCTAAATACTTTATGCCTGTACATGGTGAATATAGGATGTTAAAAGCACATGCTGATTTAGGGCAAATGTGTGGTATAGATGAAAATAATATTTTTGTTCTTAAAAATGGTGAAATTCTATCAATGTTAAATGGTGAAATTAGTAAAAGAGATAATTCTATACCAATTAATGATATTTTTGTTGATGGAAAGCGTGTAGGAGATGTTGGTTTATCTGTTCTAAAAGATAGAAAAATAATGTCTACTGATGGTGTTCTTGCTATTATATTAAATATAAATGTTAATAAAAAAGAATTGATTGTTGAACCAAACATAACTACTAGAGGTTTTGTAATAGTTAATGAAAATCAAATACTTTTAAATAATATTCAAAAAAAAGTTAAAGAAGTAGTACTAAATGAACTTGAAAAAGAGGTATATAATCAAACTGATTTAAAAAATAAATTAATTTTAGATATAAATTATTATATAATTGAACTTACAGGTAGAAGACCAATTATAATACCTATGATACTTGAACATTTTAATTAATTTTAAATTACATTATTATTTAATTATTTTCTTATTTATGTTATCATATACTTAGAATAAGGAAGTGGCTAATATGATAATGTTTTTCTTTTTTATGTTTAGTGCTGTATTTATAACACTAGGTGTAATTTTATATATAATGAATATTATAGTAGGTAATAGTAATGATAATTATCCAAGTAATAGAAATAAAGATAATTTAAAAATTTGTTTACTTATAACTAGTAAAAGTAAATATAAAAACTTAGCTCTTTTATTTGAAAGTATATTAAATCAAACACATAAAGTTTCTATGAAAGATGTTTATGTTATAACAGAAAATAATGATATATCAAATGAACTATCTGAAAAATATAATGCTAACTACTATGTTAAAAAGTGGGATACTCCAAAAAGAAAAGGTTATTTATTAGATGAACTTATAAAAAATATTATAAATACTAAGAAAAATTATGATATGTATTTTATATTAGATGAAAATATGACATTAGATGATAAATACATAGAAAAAATGATTGATAGTTATAAAAAAGGATATGATATAGGTATAGGTTATAGAGCTAATAAAGATAAATGTTCTAGTATTACTCAAATATGCAGTGGTTTATTTACTACAACATTTAATTCTATAACTAATAATATTAGAACTAAAAAATCATTAAATATAACATTATTAGATTCTGGATATTTTATAAATGGTGATTTAATTGAAATTTTAAATGGTTTTCCTTTTCATAGTTTAAATGATGATTATGAATTAACAATATATTCAACAATAAACAACTTTAAAACTGGATATAATAAAGAAGCAATTTATTATGATAAGCAAATAGATAAACTTAAAAATTCAATAATAGAAAGAGCTAAAAAAATAAAAGGATACCTTTTTGTAAGACATAAATATAAGAAAAAATTACAAAAATTAATAAAAAGAGATTATTATAATTATGGTTCAGTATTTAATATATATATTACATTAACTCCATTAACACTTATATTTTTTGGAATATTACTTGCATTTATGACATCTATTTTCTCTAGTATTTATTTTATTGCAACTAGTGTTCAAGAATTTAGATTATATTTATTTATAGCATTTTTAATTATACTTACAGTTTATACATTACTTACAATTTACACTATAATAATACTTATAATTCAAGGTAAAAAAATTAATTTAAGTTTATCAAATAAAATAAAACTTGTATTCTTATATCCATTATATTTATTAACATATATAAATGCTTATATAAAATCATATTTTATATCAAATGTTTAAATTAAAAAAATCTCATTTTTGAGATTTTTTTAATTATTTTTAAGAGCACTTTCTACAGCAACTGCGATAGATACGGTAGCACCAACCATAGGATTATTTCCCATTCCGATGAATCCCATCATTTCAACATGAGCTGGTACAGAAGATGAACCTGCAAATTGTGCATCGCTATGCATTCTTCCCATTGTGTCTGTCATACCATATGATGATGGACCTGCTGCCATATTATCTGGGTGAAGAGTTCTTCCGGTTCCTCCACCTGATGCTACTGAAAAATATTTCTTTCCTTCAAGAATTCTTTCTTTTTTATAAGTTCCTGCTACTGGATGTTGGAATCTTGTTGGATTAGTAGAATTGCCAGTTATAGAAACATCTACATTTTCAAGGTGCATAATAGCAACTCCCTCTCTAACATCATTAGCACCATAACATTTTACTTTACTTCTTTCACCATTAGAATATGCAATTTCTTTTACTACTTCAACTTTTGATGTATAAAAATCAAATTTAGTTTGTACATATGTAAAACCATTTATTCTAGAAATTATTTGAGCTGCATCTTTTCCAAGACCATTAAGTATTACTCTAAGAGGTTTTTTTCTGCTTTTATTTGCTGATTTAGCAATTCCGATAGCACCTTCTGCTGCTGCAAATGATTCATGTCCTGCTAAAAAAGCAAAGCATTCAGTTTCTTCTGATAAAAGCATACTACCTAAATTACCATGTCCTAGTCCAACTTTTCTATCATCAGCAACACTTCCTGGTAAACAAAATGCTTGAAGACCAATTCCTAAATATTTTGCTGCTTCACTTGCATTTTTAACATTATTTTTAATTGCAAGTGCTGCACCTAAAACATATGCCCAACATGCATCTTCAAAACAAATAGGTTGAATTTCTTTTACCATTTTATATGGATCAAATCCTTTGTCAGTACAAATTTTTCTTGCTTCTTCTAAAGATGAAATATTATTTTCTTTTAATACTTTTTCTATAGTTTCTATTCTTCTATCATAATTTTCAAATAAATCCATTCTGATTGCCTCCTATTCTTCACGTGGATCTATTCTTTTAACTGCTTCTTCAAATCTGCCATAAAATCCACTAGCCTTTTCTATTGCTTCATTAGGTTCAATTCCATCTTTAATGTTTTTCATCATTTTACCTAAATTAACATATTTATATCCTATTATATTGTCATCTTTATCAAGTCCTATTTCAACTATATATCCTTCTGCAAGATCTAAATATCTTGGACCTTTTTCTCTTGTTGAATAAATTGTTCCTACTTGACTTCTAGTTCCTTTTCCTAAGTCTTCAAGTCCAGCACCAATAGCAAGACCACCTTCAGAAAAAGCAGATTGTGTTCTTCCATAAACTATTTGCAAAAATAATTCTCTCATAGCAGTGTTTATAGCATCACAAACTAAATCTGTATTTAATGCTTCAAGTATAGTTTTACCAACTAATATTTCACCAGCCATTGCAGCTGAGTGTGTCATACCTGAGCATCCAATAGTTTCAACTAAAGCCTCTTCTATTATTCCATTTTTTACATTAAGTGTTAACTTACAAGCTCCTTGCTGTGGAGCACACCACCCTACACCATGTGTTAAACCACTTATGTCCTTTATTTCCTTTGCATTAACCCATTTCCCTTCTTCAGGAATTGGAGCAGGTCCATGATTTGCATCATTATGAACCTTACACATATTTTCTACTTCTTTTGTATATATCATTTTCTTCCTCCTATAAATATAATTTAATTATATCAAATTATAAAAAAAAATTAAGTTGTTTTTAACAATCTTAAAATTTTTCTTTAATAAAATCTAATAATTTACTTAAAATATCTTTTTTACTTTTCTTTTCAATTATTATAATTTTTTCTTTTTTAGCAAGAAAATAAAAATTAGCAACTAAAATTAATATAATTAAAGCAATAATTTCTCTAATATCAAAGTAATAAGAAAATCTATCATCAAATACAAATATTTTATTAAACAATATTGAATCTATAAATAAATTAACATATCTTAAAAAGAAATAAGATATAAGTAAATAATATAAATAAGTTATTTTTTTACACATTATATTACTAAATAGTGTGTCTTTATAATTATTTATTAAATCAAATATATTATAAATAATATAACACTTAAATATGAAAAATGGTATACATGAAGTATATTTATATATTAAATAACATTTATAAGAATTAATGCTTATTGCATTTGAATAATTAACTAAATATGAAAAATTAGTACCATATATTTTAAAATTTAATCTTTCAACATTATTATTTAATATTAAAATAAATTTTG
>CAVCAD010000043.1:0-2742 GCA_963600145.1 Bacteroidaceae bacterium | reverse complement strand
GTAATATTTTAATAAGTATTATAAAAATAAAAGTTAAATATATATTAATCATATTATTAATTATTTTAATTTATAATATGATTAATTCATATAAAGAAGATATTAAATATATAAAATTTAATATTAAAGAAATAATTTTATTTGCACTTTTTGTTTCACTTGATAGTTTTACTATTGGTATAGGACTAAATTATTTAACAAGTAATATATTATTATCATGTATAATATTTATGATTTTTTCTATAATATTTACATATTTAGGATTTATGTTAGGTAAAAAAATAAATGAAATATATAGTAATGTATCAAAAAATATAAGTATTTTAATAATGTTTACACTTCTAATTAAAATTTTTTTTAGTTAAATTGACTATTGTTAATAAAAATATTATGATAAATTTAGGTGAAAACAATGAGTAAATATGATGTAATTAAAAAAGCATATAATGAAAAATATGCTATTCCTCACTTTAATATACTTGGACTTACATATGCTAGGTATATATTAGAGGAGTGTGAAAATAAAAAATCTCCAGTAATATTAGGTGTAAGTGAAAAAGCAGTTAATTTCTTTGGTGGATTTAATGTAGTTTATAATTCAGTAAGTAGTTTAATTAAAGACTTAAACATTACAGTTCCGGTGATTCTTCATTTAGATCACGGCAAAAGTGTTGAGGCTTGTGAAAAAGCTTTAGATGCCGGATTTGATGGAGCAATGCTAGATTTTTCTTTAAAACCTCTTGAAGAAAATATTAAAAGCACAAAATATTTAGTAGATAAATATAAAGACAAAATTATTGAGTCAGAAGTTGGTGCTATTGGAAAAGAAGGAAATAAGGGAATTGTCTATGCTGAGGTTGAAGATGCAATTAAATTAAGCAAGGAAACAGGGGCTCATATTATAGCAGTAGCACTTGGTAGTGTTCATGGACCATATAAAGGGGAACCTTGTATTAACTTTGAAAGAATGATAGAAGTTAATAATGCTTTAAACAAACCTCTTGTTATGCATGGTGGTTCAGGATTAAGTGATGAAATTTTTAAGAAATGTACTAAGTATGGAATTGCAAAAATAAATATTAGTACAGAACTTAAACAAGCACATACAAGAGCATTAAGAAAATTTTTAAATGAACATCAAGAGGAATATGATCCAATAGTTATAGAAAAAAGTACAGAAGAAGAAATTAAAAAAGTTGTAAATAGAATTATAAATGTTTTTGGAAGTAACAATAAAGCTTAGGGGGAAATATGTCAAAAATAAAAATAACTGGTAAAAAAATGTTAGAAGGGACAGTTGAAATTAGTGGAGCTAAAAATAGTGCAGTAGCACTTATACCTGCTGCTATACTATCAAAAAATAAAAGTATTATATATAATATTCCATCTATAACTGATATAGATTATTTAATAGAAATACTTAAAATATTAAATTGTAAAGTAAAGTATGAAGAAAATGCATTAAAAATAGATTCTAGTAATATAAAAAATGTTCCTATACCAGAAGAACTTAGTCGTGAAATGAGAGCATCTTATTATTTTATGGGAGCGTTGCTTGCAAAATTTCATCATGTTGAAATGTCTTTTCCTGGTGGATGTAAGATTGGAAATAGACCAATAGATATACATATAAAAGGATTTAAAAGTATGGGTGCAACTGTTGAAATGGAAAAAAGCCGCTATATTATAAAGTGTAAAAAATTAAAAGGAACTAATATATATTTAGATTTTCCGAGTGTAGGTGCTACTATAAATTTAATGCTTGCAGCACTTGGAGCAGATGGCAAAACAGTTATTGAAAATGCAGCAAAGGAACCAGAAATTGTTAACATAGCAACTTTTTTGATAAATATGGGTGCAAAGATAGAAGGAGCTGGCACTAGCAAAATAGAAATAGAACCTTGTGAAAACTTAGACAATGGTGTTGTTGAAGTATTTCCAGATAGAATAGAAGCTGGTACATTTTTAATCATTGGAGCTTTAACTGCTAAGAAATTAGTAGTAAAAAATATAATTAAGGAACATATAAATGCATTTTTAATAAAGCTAAAAGAAACTGGAGCTGATTTTATAGTAGAAAACGATAGTATAATTATCAAAAAGAATAATAAACTAACAGCTACCTCTATAAAAACCATGACCTATCCAGGATTTCCAACAGATTTGCAACAACCATTTACAACATTATTAACACAAGCAGAAGGTAAATCAACAATATGTGAAACAATATATGAAAGTAGATTTAGAAATACTGAATATTTAAATTTAATGGGAGCTGATACTACAATTATAGGAAACACTCTTCAAGTTAGAGGCAAAACTCCACTTAATGGTAAAGGAGTATTTGCAACAGATTTACGTGCTGGTGCATCTCTTTTAATAGCAGCTTTAATAGCGGAGGGCACAACTGTTATTGATAACTTTGAAATAATATTAAGAGGTTATGATAGAATAGTTGAAAAACTAGAAAAAATAGGTGCTAAGATAGAATTAATTGAATAAATATTTATTATGAAAAGAAAAAAAAGAAATATTATATTGATATCTATATTAATAAGCATTTCTTTTTTAATTTATTATAAATTAAAAGATAACAAAATAACTTATCTTGCACTTGGAGATGAATTTGTTTTAGGTAAAACTCCATTTAATAAATATAGTTATAGTTATTGTGATTATTTTGCAAGATATTTAAATAATAGTAAAAAATTAAAAAATTATGATAAATCTTTTTCTAAAAAT
>CAVCAD010000042.1:0-4595 GCA_963600145.1 Bacteroidaceae bacterium | reverse complement strand
CACCATCATTAAGTAAAAAAATATTAGATGAAATAGAAAAAAATGGGCAGAATATCAGAAAGTATTATCAACAGAGATTACCTAGTAATCCATCTAAAGATTATTATTTTATAAACAGAGAAACTCCAAATACAGAAGCTATTATAGTTGAATATGGTTTCTTGGACAGCCCTAATGATGATGTTGAACAATTAAAAAATAATTATAAAGATTATGCTGAAGCAGTAGTAAAAGCTGTTATGGATTACAAGGGTTTAAATTATATAGCAAATACTGATACTAATTATTATACTGTTCAAAAAGGAGATACTTTATATAATATTGCAACAAAATATGGTTTAACAGTAAATAAATTAAAAGAAATGAATAATTTATCAAGTAATATATTAAATGTTGGTCAAACACTAAAAGTAAAAGAAGAAAATGAAACAAACTTAGGCGATTATAATATATATGTAGTTCAAAAAGAAGATAATCTTTATAATATTGCTAAAAAATTTGATGTAACAGTTGATACATTAAAGAAAATTAATAATTTAACATCTAATAATCTTCAAATAAATCAGCAATTATTAATACCAAAAAGTGAAGATATAAATATAAAAATAAAAGATAATGAAGAAGGTATCATATATAAAGTTAAATCTAAAGATACACTTTATAATATAGCAAAAGCTTATAATGTTAGTGTAGATGAAATTAAAAAAGCAAATAATTTAACATCTAACTCATTACAAGTTGGTGATGAATTAATTATACCTATATCAGAAACTGAAATAATAGAAGTGAAACCAAAAAATTCTGATCAATTTAAATATATTGTTCAAAAAGGAGATAATTTATATAGTATTGCTAATAAGTTTAATACAACTGTAAATGGAATAAAACAACTTAATAATTTATCAACAAACGTATTACAAATAGATCAAGAGTTGTTAATTCCAGGCACTGAAGATTATGCAAAATACTATGTTAAGAAAAATGATACACTTTATTCAATAGCTAATAAATTTAATACTACGGTTTCTAATTTAAAAGCAATAAATAATTTAGTAAATAATAATTTATCAATAAATCAAGTATTGTTAATACCAAAATAAAACTAATTCTTAGTTTTATTTTTAATTAAAATTAATAAACTTGTTACAACCATAATAATTAATAAAGTAACATTAAAATAAGGAACTATTTTATGAATATAATTTTCAAAAATAGAATCATTTATAAAAACTTTTTTAATAATTATTAATGTTATAATAGATGTAAAAATACTAACAACATTTTTATTTTTATTACTTTGAAAATTAGAACGAATAGCAAATAAAGAGATACTTACCATAATAAATAAACCAAGAATCCACTGTATATTAAATACATTTTCCATATTGTTTAAAAAACCAAATAATGATATATTCTTAAGAACAATATACTCAGGATATTTATATAATTTAGATAAATCTATTCCTAAAGTACCTACTGTTGCAATAACTATAGTTACCATAATAAGTAATGCAAATATAAAAGAAAAATAAACGTATTTATTTAAATTTTTATTATTACAAATTTTATTTTTAGGTATAGATAATAACACATAAATAGGAATAATGTTATCAATAATTATAAAAAAACTACTTTTAAATATTGGTTTTATTCCATTTTGAGCAATTGGAAGTAAATTACTACAATCAATATTATTTATTAATCCAAATAAAGAAATTAAAAATAATAGCATATTTATAATTATAAATATGTAGGATACTCTAGATATAACCTCAATACCTTTAATATTAATATAAATAATAAGAAAAATAAAAATAATACCAATAAATATAAGAGGAGTTTTAGTTAAAAACTGAGAAACTATATAAATTAATATGTTAGTCATAAAACATAAAAATATTGAAAAAAAGCAAATTGTAATAATAAGGTTTATAATAAAACCAATTTTCTTTCCGTATAAACAAATTATTTTTTTACTAAGATTTTTTTTCGGCATAAAATTATTAATATGATTAAAAATTATTATACATGTAATTCCAATCAACAAACTTATAAGTATTGAAATCCAACAATCAACACCTGAATTATCAATACACGTATATATACTAATACCTAAAAAAGATGCATCTACTAACATAATTAATATAGAACAATATTGAATTATATTTATATTTTTATTATCATTCATTATTTATCTCCTTTGTTGCATTACCTTTTTGTATAATACTAAATTCAACATTAATATCAAAATCTAAGTTTTTATAAAACTCATCATAATTATCGATTATTTTCTTATAATATTTATTTTCATATTTATATATAATATCTTTAATACTTATTAAATCAGATTCATATTTATATTTTGTATTATTTATAAAATCTTTAATATCATTTTCTAAAGATTTAGATAAAATATTATTATAATATTGAATAGTATCTATTTTTTTTAAATCAATATTAGATGTAACTTCAGATAAAATAGACTCCATTTTAACTTTAATATAAACTTTATTATCATTTTTATCAAATTGTATATTATTTTTAATATCTATTATTTCAAGAGAAATTAATCCATTTTTATCCTTGTGTGTATATACAATATTTTCTATATCATTTGTTAAAATTTTTAAACACATTGTTTCGTTATCAGTAAGATATCCATTTAATTTATTATCTTTAAAAATCGCAGTAGGACCATTAATAATAGTAGAATTTTCTTTAGAATTTTCTAATATTTTTGTGTTATCATAAGAATTATTTGTTATATTTAAAATTAAAGAAGGTATTATAACTTCACTATTTTTATTTAAATATTCTTTTAAAATAATTTCAAATTTTTTTTGAATAGTTGTACCTATATTATTTGAATTTAATTCATTACTTTTTATAATACTTTTTGCATTTAAAGTTTGTAATGTTGTTATTGTTTGTAATATTTTTTCACTTTCATTATTTTTACTAATAAATACATTATATTCTTTTCTTGATTCAGTTTCTCTAACAAAGACATCAAAAAAATCACTTATATCATCTTTAATAACATTTTCATCTATTAATAGTAATAGAAAGTGATTATGATATAAATTTTTAGAACCTATAGTTGTTAAATTTTTAATTGCTTTAAATAAACTTTCATCACTTGATGTATATGTATAAAAAGTTGGTATATCACTTGATAAATTTGATTCTCCACCTGATGATTGAGTATTTATTACTTGTGCTGTAACTTTATAAATATTATCATCAGTCTTTGATAAACCAATAGCACTAACTATCGCAAGATCATTAATTTCTTTGTAATCATAACAGCCACAGAGTGATAAGAGCATAAATATAACTATAAATATTTTAATTTTCATACTTTTTCTCTCCTTATATTTTTAGTTAAATATTTTTCTCTTTTATCTAATAATTTTTTTGGAAATTTAATAATACTATTTTTTATACCATCAATATAAAAAGGAACATATGGTATTAAATATGGTTTTTCATATGTATATAAAGAGGCTAATTTAGTAATAAAATAAATGAATGATAAAACTATTCCTATTGTTCCCATTAAGGTTGCACCTATCATAAAAATGAATCTATAAAATCTAATGCTGTTTATAAGTTCGAATTCTGTAAATGGAAGAGAACTTATAGCTGTAATAGCAACAACTATAATCATTATTGGAGAAACTATTCCTGCGTTTACCGCTGATTGTCCGAGAATTAAAGCACCGACAATTGAAAGAGAGCTTCCAGTGAAATTTGGTGTCCTTAAGTCACTTTCTCTTAATATTTCAAAAAAGATTATCATAATAAAAGCCTCTATAAAAACTGGAAATGGAACACCAACTCTTTGACTAGCAAAACTAATAAGAAGATCAAGAGGAACAATTTCTTGATTATAAGTTATTAGTGAAATATAAATAGAAGGTGTAAGTAAAGAAATCCAAAAAGATATATATTTTATAATTCTTGTAAAAGAAACATTTATACTTTTACCATAATCATCTTCACTAGTTTTAAAAAAATCATTTAAAAAAGCAGGAATTATAATAGCATATGGACAATTATCAACAATTATTGAAATTTTTCCATCTAGAAGTGATTTTGCTACTGTATCTGGTCTTTCAGTTGTCATAGTTGTAGGAAATGTAGATTTGCTTTCATTTTCAATTAAATTTTTAAGTTCTCCACTACTAAAAATCCCATCTATTTCTATTTTTTTAATTCTATTAACTATTTTTTTTAATAATTTTTTATCAGTTATTCCATTTATATATAATATAGATATCGATGTTCTTGTATATTTACCTAAGATAATATTTTTAAACCATAAATTATTATTTCTAATTCTTTTTTTTACTAGTCCTATATTTGTTTGCATATCTTCTATAAATGCATCTTTAGACCCTCTAACAGTTTTGTCAGTTTCAGGTGTAGAAACCGCTCTTATGGGTTCATTTTTAACCTCTAAAGCAAAACCAATATTAAAACCATCTAAAAGTAAAATACAAAAACCTCTATTTATATATTCTACGAGTTCATTATATGTATAAATTTCTTTGTATTTAAAGTTATAAATATTATTTTTAATATTATAAATT
>CAVCAD010000041.1:0-9430 GCA_963600145.1 Bacteroidaceae bacterium | reverse complement strand
TCCTCCAAAAATGATGTTTTATTTCGCTAATTCTTCTTTTTAATGTATCTTTATCATATAGAGTATAAAATAATAATCTTTTAAATTTACTCATTTTATCAAGCTTAATATTTGAATTATATACTAAATGGTTGCCTGTAAAGAAATCATCATTATTTGTTTCTCTAAGGTTTAACAAAGAAGGCATGTTATATTGATTGCGATATTTAAGTTCATCTTCCCAAACTCTAACCATTTTCTTAGCACTACCCATTGATAAGTTATCTTCAAATAAAACGGAATTAAATGGGTATTTATCAATTTCTCTTGAAGAATTCATATAAGATAAAAATGGTAATCCCATATAATAATTTTGAGAGTATAAAATATTAATATCATCACCAAATAAGTTGCATATATCATTAACAAAATCAAAAGCAGCATCTTGCATAGTATTAATAGCAAAAGAAACAGTTGATGATACACTATAATCTTCAAATCTTTCTTTTACTTTTCCATCAGTAATATCATAAGCAACACAAGAAGGAGCTAATGCTGATAATAGCATTTCGTAAGCGTGTCCTGTAGTTGATGGTTTTCCATCAAAAAAAGTTTTAAGTTTAAAATTACCCATTTCTGCGTGTCTTAATGCTTGATTATGATTTATATTACAAAAATATGTGTTAATTGGTGTATTTAATAAATTAGAAATGTAATATGATGGTCGTGCACTATAACCAATATCAAAAGTAGCAGGTTTACTACCAAATATATTGCGAAAATAATTTGTAAAAATTTCTAAATTTTTTCTATGTTTTTCTTCGTTATAAAAATTATTAATTATTATATCTATTAATTTATTAAATTCAGAGAGACTTTTAATATTTACACTTGGATTTAAATTATTTTCTTTACAGATAGATATAAATTTATTTTCATCATAATCTAATAATAGCATTATATATTTTATAATATCTAATGGAGTGTTTTTCTCAAAATTTAAAGTTTCAGTTAATTTATAAAAATCCATTTTATCTTGAATAATAATAGGAATTAATGCTTTTCTTGATATATATAGATATTCTTCTTTTGGTCTTTTTTTATAAAAATTCTTCATTATACTATAACATTTTATAGGTAAATATCCATCTCTTGCCATAAAAACTAATTTATCATAATTTTCATTTTGAATATCATCTAACATCCATTTAACTAGACCAAACATATAACTTCCTAAGCAATAATATCCAATTAAATATGGGTCAGCATTAAAATCAGTATTATTTTTAAAAGGTTTATATGGATTATCAAAATAGTTATTTGCAACAATAGCAATAACACTTCTTATACCATTAAACATAATTGAATTAGCATTATCAATCCAAAATGGTAAATGTTCATTTAAACTAGCAGATAAACAACCTGTTATTTTAACATCCATAAATAAATCAGTTGGTTTAGTCAAATAGCCAACAACAATTCCTTTTTTTCTAGCATTTTCTATGTCAGAAATATAATTATCTCCCATATGTAAAATATTTTCAAACTTAGTATTTTGGTCTTTAGAAACTAAATCATATAAATCACCAGTTGACTTTGTAACATCATATTCAGAAGACACATATATTTTATCAAATTCATATCCTTTAGAATTCAATAATTTAGTTAAAAAATCATTTGATAAATACATATCAGATGTACAAATAACTTTTTTACCAGAAAATTTAGCTAATTCATATAATTCAAATCCTGTTTTTCTAATACTGCAATATTTCATCTCAGTATCTAATTCACATTTTTTTAATTTATTTATTAAATCATCAGAGAATTTATATTTTTCTTTCATAATATTATATATATCATCAAATTTTATATCTTGAGATGAAGGATTTTTTTCTTTTTTTTCTTTTCTAGCTAATTTTTCAGCATTAACACGTATATTTTTAAATTCAGTAGCAGTTTTATTATTTGTATATTTTCTAAAATATTTATCTATTACATCAAATAAATCACTAGGATATAAAAAAGGTCTAACAAGTAAAGTATCAAAAATGTCAAAACTAATTAATTTAATATTTTCATTAATAATATTTTTTTTAATTTTTTCTAATTCATCATTGTATTTAGTATGTATTAAATAATAATAGTCAATATCATCTACTGGTTTGTAATTAGGATTAATTTTTTTAATTTTAGAAATACTAATATCATTTTTAATTAAATACATACAAAATAAATTTTTCATATTTTGTATATGAATATTTTTATCATCATTAATTGTATCAAATGTTAATTTAATATCATCTAAATTCATATTAATTTTAGATTTATTAAATAAAACATCATTATCAATTTTATTAATTCTTTTAGCATTTTTATATAATAAATACATTAATAAAAAACTTGAATTTAATTTTTCATTACAATTATTAATAGACTTTTTAAATAAAGAATTAGAAATAATTCTATTGTCTATTAAATTCCAAGTATTGTTTAATCCTTCTAAATTAATAAAATATTTTAATATTTCGTCATTTTCTATTTCTTTTTGAACAATATTTAATAAATTGTAATATACATTTTCATCATTTAAATAGTCTACATAATTAGAGAAAACCATATCTGATTTTGTTTTCTCAGCCTTATATAGTAAACTTCTATATAAATCAACAGAAACTTTATTTCCGGGCATTAAAATGCTTATGTAATCACCAGTAGCATTAGAGAACCCCTTTTTAATCATTTGAATTAAAGAGAAGTCTTCACCACAAGAAATATAGTTAATACCATCTATTTTTTCTATGTTATTATTTTTATGAACAACAATTATTTCATTATTTTTTATACTATCATTTAATAAAGAATTAATTGAATCAATTAAACCATCGCCAATTAATGGGATGATTGTAGTAATTTTTTTATTAATCATATAAACCTCCTTGTATTTTAAAAATTACAATTGTTCTGCGAACCCTTTTTGTAATTTATTAAATATCATGTAATTAATAATACATAATATTATACCTACTATAAATATTAAATTAAGTTCACTAAAATTTGGGATTGTTTTATCATAAAATATTGCCCTATATCCATCTATAATATAAGCCATTGGGTTGAATTTCATTATCCATTGATAATCAGTAGGTATTCTTCCTGATGCATAACATATTGGAGTTGCATAAAATAAAAGTTGTAATGCAACACCAACAAAATGAGCTAAATCTCTAACGTATACTGTTATAGCAGATAATAAAAATGAAAAACTTAAAGTTATAACAAATTGTATTAATAATATTATTGGATAAAAAATTATATTCCATGAAAAACCATAACCAGTTATTAAAATAAAAATTAAAATAATAACTGTTGAAATAATAAAGTTAATGCATTCGCTTGCTACCACTGAAATTGGTAAAATTTCTCTTGGAAAATATACTTTTTTTATAATTCCACCGTTTTCAATAATTGTAAATGCTGCTTTGTTAATAGCAGTTGAAAAAAATAACCATGGTATTAACCCACATACTAAAAATATTACATAATTGTCATTTGTTTGCATTATTAACGGAAATACTAAAGCATATACAGCTATTTGTAATAAAGGATTTAAAAAAGACCACAAAATTCCTAAAAATGAATTTTTATATTTTCCTCTTATTTCCTTACTTATACTAGTTTTTAATAATTCTCTATAATTATATAATCTTTTAAAAATATTATTCATTTATATCACCTACCTAGTTGCCTCTAAATATGCATTTACAACACTATCAGGTTTATCATCCATCTTTATTTGACCATCGCATAGCCATATAGCTCTACTGCATAATTCTTTTACTTGTCCCATGTTATGTGTAACAAAAACCATTGTTTTTCCTTCATTTTTAAGTTCTTTCATTTTATTTAAACATTTTTCTTGAAAGTGTTGGTCTCCAACTGCTAGTATTTCATCTATAAGTAATATCTCAGCATCAACATTAATAGCAACAGAAAATGCAAGTCTCATATACATACCAGATGAATATGTTCTTATTGGATTATCAATATATTCTTCTAATTCACTAAATTCAATAATTTTATTTAATCTTTTATCTATTTCATTTCTTGATAATCCAAAAATAGAAGCATTAAAATAAATATTTTCTCGACCACTAAAATCAGGATGAAATCCAGCTCCTAATTCAAGTAGTGAAGTTAATTTACCATTTGTAATTATTTTCCCTTTATTTGGAAATATTATTTGTGTCATTAATTTTAATAATGTTGATTTACCACTACCATTAGTTCCAATTAATGCAACACATTCACCTTTTTTAATTTTTAAATTAATATTATTAAGTACTATTCTTTTTTCTTTTTTATTTCTAGAAAACATAGATAATATGCTTTCTTTTAGTGTATTTGATTTATCTAAATATACATCAAATGTTTTATAAACATTTTCACATATAATACTATACACATTTTTATTCATAACAATTCCCTTTCTTTTATACATTATAACTTATATTTATAATAAAAACAAAAAAAGTTTTATTTATTAATTATATCAATAATTTTATTTTTTATATTTTCATTATATTTCTTATAATCAAATTTATTTTTTATTACAAAACCATTATCTAAATAATTTTTCATCATTTCATATACAGCATTCGTATTTAAGTCACAAAATATGCCAGCTTTACCATCTAAGTCTTTCCAATCACTAACTTTTGTAGATAGAATAGGCTTGCCTATTATCATAGATTCTAAAAATACAACGGGAAAACCTTCATATTCACTAGATAAAATAACAGCATCAGATATTTTATAATAAGGAAAAGGATTTTTTTTGCTACCTAATTTATGAATAACATTATTTAATTTGTAATTTTTAATCATATTTTCATATTTTATACTATCTGGTCCATCTCCAATAAATAATATTTCAAATTCATACCCTTCATCTATTAATTTTTTACTTGCTTTTATTATTCTAGATAATCTTTTTTGATATTCATCATGTCTACCAACATTAATAAATAAAGTTTTATTATTTTTATTAAAATCACACTTTTCTTTTGCTTTTTTTAGTATTTCATCCCCATTAATAAAATTATTACATACAATTGATTTATCTATTATTCCTTGATAATGATTGCATATATCTTTTTTATTTTCTTCAGAAACAAATATAATTTTTTTAAAATGTTTTGTAAAAATACTATCTAAATATTTTTTTAGTTTATCTTTATTTTTATTATATAAAATATAATAATTACCATGCATCCACAAAGCATTATTATTACTTGCACAAAGAGCTAAATGAGCTCCTGGGATAGAATATGTACAAAATGAACAACTAAAATCAAATTTTTTATTAAGTTTATTTTTCCATTTATATAATTTTAATCTATTAAATATTTTTCTATATAATATAAATTTACTATCACTTATTTTATATTCTAAAACATTTACATCTTTAGGAATTAAATCTAAAAAAATTCCTTCTTTTTTCTCTAGTATTAATGTTACATCATACAAATTATAATCTATTACATTTAAAAGATTTATTAATGCTTTTTCTATTCCACCAACATTCATACTATAAGCTGTAAATAATAATTTCTTTTTCATATTTCACCAACTACTTTTTTCCAATAACATCCTTCATTAGTTTTTGCTCTTCTTTAATATCTGTTTTTAATACTTTTCCATATTCACTATGTTCCAATATAACATCTGCTAATAATTCAGAACAATCAATATCATGATACCAATCTTTATTTTTAATCTCATCAGGTACATAAGTTAAATTAGTAGAATACAATCTATCAAATAAGCCATTATTATAAGCTTCTTCAATTTTTTCTATTCCAGCTGAAAATAAAGAGAAAGTAGCAACTAAAATAATTTTTTTAGTTCCTCTTTTTTTAAGTTCTTTAGCAACATCTAACATAGAACCACCAGAAGCAATCATATCATCTATTACTAAAACTGTATAATCTTTAGGATCTTTACCTAAGTAAACATGTTCAACCACTGGGTTTTTCCCATTAACTAACTTAGTTAAATCTCTTCTTTTATAAAATAAACCAACATCACATCTCAATATTTCAGCATAATATCTAGCTCTTTCCATAGCACCCATATCAGGACTAATAGTTAACAATTTATCTTTGTCTATTTCTTCATTTTTAAATATTTCTTTAATTATAGTCTCAGTAGCAAAAATATTTTCAAATGGTAAATTAGGAATAGCATTAGATACATTAGGATCATGACAATCAAAAGTAATAATATTATTAACACCTAATGATTCTAATTCTTGTAATGCTAAAGCACAATCTAATGATTCTCTTTCTTTTCTTCTATGTTGTCTAGACTCATATAATAAAGGCATAATAACATTTATTTTTTGAAATCTACCATTAGTAGCAGATATAACTCTTTTTATATCTTGATAATGTTCATCAGGTGCCATATGATGTGTAGTTCTATGAAAATCATATGTAACACTATAGTTACCTACATCAGATAAAACATATAAATCTTTATCTCTAATTGATTCACTAATATACAATTTACCTTCGCCATTATTAAATCTACTAGCAACAACATTAACTATAGAACTGGTTTTTTTCTTTGTCTTCTTTTGAATATATTTATCTATTTTTTCACCTAATTCTTTACAATTTTCAAATGCAATTATTTTTAAATTACTCATACAAACCTCCTAAAACCTCTTTGATTTTATATAACCTGGAATAACTAATAACGCTACTAAGCCTTTAAATCTTTTAGCATTTTTAATACAATCCATTTTCTTAACACCAGTTAAATAACTAAACAAAATATAATGTTTAATAAAATAGAGTACTCTTTTAAATTTAGTACCTTTATTTATATAAGTTAAACATTCATTAAAATATTTTACATAACCTTTAGGATACTTTTTAAAAATTCTATTAATATTTTTAGAATAACCTTCATTTAAATATTCTCCATATACTAAATTAACATCTTTAAATAATAAACCATCATATAATTGATCTAATTTATAATATAATCTTGCTTCTGTAACGAAATTTTCTTTATCTTCTACTTTATAAAAATATTTTTTTCTAACACTAGCTTTAAATGTTAAATTCATATCAAAGTCATAACCATATTTATTATGTATATCAAATAAAGTAACAACTTTATTATTAAGTTCAGGAAGCATACTAGTATCTTTATTTCCTAGTATTCTTTTATATAATATTCCATATACATTATCATCTATATTTTCATAATCATTAGAAACCATTTCTAAACCATTATCAGTTAAATAATCATCTGAATCTATTTCAATTACAATATCACCAGTAATATATTGCATTGCTTCATTAATTTCTCTTTGCTTACCCATATTTTTATTATAATGATAATCTATTTTAAAATTAACTTCTTTAATCCATTTATTAAATAAATCTTTAGTATTATCTGTAGAACCATCATCCATTACTATCCATTCAAAGTCTTTAAATGATTCATAATTTTTTTTTAAACTATTATATAACTTTAATAATTCTTTTTCTCTATTATAAGTTGCTGTTATAACTGATATCCTCATACTAATCACCTTCTATTACATTAATTATTTCTTCTATTATTTTTTTATTAGTATCTTTATTACTTTTTTTACATTTAGGTCTTTTTTCAATAATTGATTTAATACCTTCATAAATGCCTTCCTCATTATTTTCTAATATTAGTTTATTATCATAATCCATAATTGTTTCTCTTGCAGCACTATCTGTAATAATAATATATTTATTTAATGCTCTACCCTCAAGTAATACCATAGGATAACCTTCATAATATGAAGTAAGTAAAAAATAATCAGCAGCTTTAATATATGGATATGGGTTTTCTTTAGAACCTAATAATATAAAAGATTTTTCTATACCAAGTTTATTTATTTTATTTTGTAATTCTTTATGTAAAGGGCCATCTCCAACTATATATATATTATGTTTAAACCCATTATCTATTAATTTTTTATGAACATCAATTAATCTATCTACTGCTTTTTGTTTTACTAATCTAGATACTTGTATAAAAGATAATTCATTTTTATCTATTTCTACTTCTTCATTATTTATAGATTTATTAATAACTTGTTTACAATCTAAATAATTATAAATAACTCTTTTTTTAATATTATTAGTTTTAAAATAAGTTTTAAATTTATTTAAATTATCTTGAGATACAAATATTAATTCATTAAATTTTAAATAAATTTCTTTATTTAAAATTTGTTTAATTTTAGCTTTTTTATTATTTCCAAATACATTTTCTATATCATTATGTATCCAAGCTATTTTTCTTATCTTAGATTTTTCACTAAATAGCCATGTAATTGGTCCTTCTAGAAAAGCAATTTCAACATCATATTTATCTTTTATATATTTTTTATATAATTTATTTCTTAATGTTTTATTTAAAAGTTTAATAGATATTATTTTTTTTGTTATTATATTTAACTCTTTATAACTTTTATTATAAATAGAAACTAATTTAACTTTTTTATTTAATTGTTTTTCAAATTTACCATTACCATATAATGTAAAAATAGTAACATCATATTTATTAATTAATTCATTAGATATATCTACTAATACTCTTTCTGCTCCACCTAAATTTAAGTCAGTTATACCAAATACAATTTTTTTCAATTCATTTCACCTCATTAATTTTACATACCATAATATTTAATAATAAAGTACAAGTACTTGAAAATAATACATATCCCGCTATAAAAGATAAAGATAAAGATAATAATATTCCAAATACACACATAACTTTATTTTTATTTATATTATTAATATTTATTTTTTTAATATTATATATAAATAATATAATATAAGGACATACATATAATATAAAACCTATTAAACCAAAATTAATTAATATACAAGGAATTTCCATTTCTAATATCATTTCTCCATAATTAACTATTCTGCCATTACCAAATAATATATATATTAAATTTTTTTGACTTTTAACTAATTCTATATTAAATATTAATTGTTGTAGTCTATTGTTATTAGCATCTATTTTATTTTTATTAGCATAATTATACATTTTTAAATAAGCATTTTTAACTTCATTACTCATATAACCACTAGGAATATCATTATTATTAATTTGCCATACTATAACACTTGTATCACCTGTAGTATGACCATTATCATTTGTATTAATATCTATAATATTATTACTTTCTTCATTGATATGTTTTCTCCTTTTTAATGTTTCAGAACCAATACTACTTATCAATATAATTAAAGATAAAAATATTAATAAACTAATTAATAAGCTTTTTTTATTAATTTTTTTCTTATTAATATATTTTATTAGAAAAGAAGTAATTAAATATATTAATGAAACTAATATAAATCCAAGCATTCCTGTTCTAGTA
>CAVCAD010000040.1:0-2902 GCA_963600145.1 Bacteroidaceae bacterium | reverse complement strand
GCTCTCTTCAGGGGGCTATTATATTAAAAAAGAGGATTGTTTAAAATCCCCGTAATATCGGCATATAATTCATATAGAGTTTAATAAAATTTAACTAAAAATTGATAAATTTACATGAATTTGATGGGTAGCTGATGGGTAGAAATACTCATCAATTTTTTTTGCTTATATCATACAATAGTAATTCATACCCTTTTTCTTTTAAGCGACTACTTGTATCCAACGTCATATATTTAGCATAATTTGATTTTACATCTTCTTTCAACCCATCCATAAATCCTACTACATAATATACTTGCGTAGATTCAAAAAATAATTTTATAAATTTTTCTTTTCCCAACTCTTTTAATTTTATATTATCAGGATATTGATTAGATATTTTATCATAATATTCTTCTAAAATTTGTTGTCTATTACTTTGCATTATATATTTATTTATAAACTCAGACGATGTAAGAACCTGATTCATTACATCTCTTGCTCCACTACCATTGTAACGTACTTTATTATGAACTAAATACAGATTATCATTTTCATCAACATATATTAAATCAGCTAATTCAATATTATTACATAATACTTTATGTGCGACTATAATTTCAGACGAATCTTTAAAACCAACATTATATGCATCTTCAGATTCATAATTATTAATATTCTCTAATAATTTGCCAAAATTTATATTAATTTTTTTTAATTCTTTATAGTTCTTTTTAAATTCCGATTCCAAATTATCTTCATACTTTTTATCAAACATCAACCAACTACCATTGAACAAGAAAAATGGAACATTATTAGTATCAGATACATAGCCTTGTATTGAGTCTTTTACTTTTATTGGATATAGAATTGTTTCTTTATCGCTATCTACTGTAATATTATATTTTAAAAATTTTTCTACAGAACTCTTTGAAATGCTTTTTGAAAAAAAGTAATCAAAAACTTCTTTAAAAGTAAATGGTTGTTCTGATTCATATAATATATTATCCTCAGAATCCTTTATCATATATCTTGTTCCGTTCATATAATATTCTAAAAAATCATCACCAATTAAGACAAAGTTGTCAATTTTATAATTTATGAAATCATTAATCATTATGTCATTTATATCTTTTGAAGAATATCCATTCTTTTTTATGTCTACAAAATATCATAACGAAAAACTATCTTCTCTTTTTTCTATTTCTGATAGTCCATCAATTATCTTTTTTAAATTATCAATAGTTATAGATTTTCTAATTACAAATGAATCCTTAGCAGAAACATTTATAATTTTTTTATTATTATCTTCTATTTCTATTCCTAATAATTTAGACATTTCTGAATTTAATGCTAGCGTAAGTTCTCTAAAAATTAAACTCATTTCATTTTCGGTATTTATTGTTGTTACATTTCTATTAGAATGTTTAACAGATAATTTATTACCGGAAAGATTATTTTCAACAACAGTCTTTATAACCGGACTGTCTTCTTTTATTATTTTAGGCAATAAATATAACCCATAATTTTTTTCAGTATATTCAGAAATATAATTACTTCCTAGTCCACCTGTTAATAGATAAATAGAATTATTGGTTAAATATGACAAAATATAAGAAATATGTGTGTTTGATACATCAAAATCTTCATACAACATATTTTTAATAATGCTATTCCAAGACGGATAGTGATGTGTTTTAAATACTAAACCTTTGAATCCAATATAATCAATATTTGAAATATCACTATTATATTTTCCGTTTATTACATTTTCAATGCTGTTTAATATATGATTTTGAAGTTCACTATGATTATTCACATTTATATCATATTCTTCTTTCAGATATTTTACACTGTTTGAATAATCAACTTTATAAATACTAAATTGAGATTCAAATTTATTTTTCTTTTTTGCCATATTCAACCTCCTATCAAAAAAGAGCATATTCCATCATAAAAATGAAATATACTCTTATACCTGTTTTTTATAACATAAATATTAATATATGACATTATGACATTATATAAACGCGTCGGTTATCCAATATTGACTATAATTGCTTTATTACCATTTACAAATTTTTCTAATTTGACTTCACCAGCATATGTATAGTCATCATTTTTATTATATCTATAAAATAAATATACTTTTGTTTCTAGATCATAGCCGAATAATATATTCTTACAGACAGTATTTGGATACTTAGAAAAACTAAGCCTTGAAAAATTTTCATCTGTTTCATTTTGTAAACAATAATATAGTTTTTTATTTGGTTCAATCCATTTATCTTCATAAGGTCCATCTTTAATTTGACATTTCAATATTAAAGATTTAGTTATGTCATCATAATACATTCCTAACATAACATTAAAATTATTTGCTATACTACAAATAGTCATTGTATTAACACTTTCATTTAAATTCAAACTATCTATTGTTGTATATTTCAAATCACTTTTATCAAAATCATTTTTTATATCAATAGCGGTTTTCATACCTTTGATATGTGTCTTATCAAATTGTTCTTTTTTTATATCAAGAATAGATGGATTTTCTAAAAACTTTACAATATCTCCATCTTCCCTAAGACTTTCGATTTTTGCTTTAAAAAATTTTATTGCTAACCCGAAATCATCTTTAAACACTTTATATAACCTGTCTTCATTTTCTAATATCTGTTCTTTTAAAGATTTTTTTTCATTGTTCTCAAAAAATATTTTTTCCAAATTCAAAGTATTGGTAGGTTCAACATTCTTATCATCTGATTCTAATTCTAAACTTTCTAAAGGTTCTATTTTATCTTTTATAATATCCAAATTAATAGAAGAAATAATTTCTTTAAATTTATCAAAATCTTGTCTTTTTATAGAAATTCCTTTCCCTCTTGTACCATCATTTTTTACTTGCCTTATATCTACATAC
>CAVCAD010000039.1:0-11045 GCA_963600145.1 Bacteroidaceae bacterium | reverse complement strand
ATTATATTATCTTCATGGTACACTATATGTATATAGATATGTGTATTGTGAAGATAATAATTAGATAAATTTATATTTTTTTTGAAAGGAGAGTTTTATGAATAGTAGAGAAAGAATACAAGAATTGATTAGTAGTGGATTAGTTGATTCAATTAAAAAGCAATATCAAAATATACCTCATAACATTCCAGATAAATATTTTGTTTTGATGGCTGATTATATTGATTCTATTGACCAACTTGATTATGAAAATGGATTGTATCTTAATTCAGTTGAAGTGGCTAAAGCATTACCGAATTTATTAAAATCAGTTAATGAAACCAATTTGGGTGGAGTTTATGGTAGAACTAATGGGGATAGAATTGAAATGAATTTGAACATGGATTATGAAACCAATAAGCTTTATTTTTTTCATGAATTAACTCATGCTTTACAAACTAGAAAGGTTGAAAATCACGAGGAATGTTCATTTTATAATGGTAAAAATGGTATGTTTTTAACAGAGGGGGCAACACAATTTACAGCTGAAATACTGTATCATGTATCTAATGGTACAAATATACAATATAGATTACAGCCTAATACTGTTAGAGGTCATTCTGAACATACGCCATATAGTCCACTATCTGAATATCAATTAAATGGCAATATATTAATGCTGTTATCTTCTTCCTTGGGTGTACCATTAAATCAATTATTGGCGTTAGGATATAGAAAAGATGGCCGCGAACAATTAAAAGCAATATATGAAGTTTTCCCTGGGAATGAAGGAAAATTTGAAGAATTTATGTTTGACTTAGAAAAAATATATTCCATTGATAAATTATTGATATCAGGATATGGAAATCAATTACAAGGAGACCCACAAAATATCATTATGCAAAACGGTCAACAATTTTCTGGAAATTTACAAATACAGGGAGATTTAATTAATAAAATTGAAAGACAATTAGCAGCTAACTTTATCGCTAATAATAATTCAGATTATATTATTAACAATTATCATAAAATAGCTGCTTACTTAACAACACCTAAATTACAACAAGATTTTGTAAATGTAGTACAACAAATTCAAAGTATGGAATATAATTCTGTTCAACAAAATACTAGTGGTATGAGAAGATAATATAAATAACAAATAAAAAAAATAGTTCATTTGAACTAATTTTTTTATTATATTTGGATTATTTATTTGCTGTTATTTTTAATGAACTAATAATATCTAAAGTTTCTTGATCAAGTTCTTTTGGAGATTTTAATTCGGTTTTAGTTCTATGTCATCTTAAATGGTATTAATAATTTGAGAATATATTGATGAATTTTTTTGAAGAAGTTTATAATTTATATATTATTTATTTCTTCTATATCCGTTTTTATCAATATATTCTTTATGTTTTTTTTATGAGTTTAGCATGAATTAATTTAATAGCATCATAATCAGGACAGGCATAATTTCTAATAAGTTATTTTCTTTAGCAACAGGACATTCTGTAAAATTATATGATAAAGGTTTATCTTTTTCATATTTATCTAAATGCATTTTATAACCATTCCAATTAAACTACCTTTTATTATAACAAAAATAAATATTATCAAAAACATAGCAGCAGCTATGCTTTTTCTTTCTTAAAATTTTTTTAGACATTATTAATACTAATATATTAAAAATTAATATTCTAAATATTGCTTCAATTATAAATACTTGCATATATTTTTCCTTTATCTAAATAATATCATATATATTTTTAGCAAATAAACAGGACTTATTAGTTCCCGGACATATAAGGATTTTAATGCGAAAATACATATGAAGAGGTGAATAAAATGACTACATATAAAAGGGATTTTGAATTTGATGAAGATATTATGGTAAAAATATCAAATAACATTAAGAAATACAGAAAACTTGCTAATATAACTCAAGAACAATTAGCACTTGATGTTGGAAAGTCTTATGATTTTATAAGAAGATTAGAGTATAAACATGGTGAGATTGGTTGTTCTATAAATACACTTTACAAAATATCAGTAGTTCTTGGAATAACTGTAGATAAACTTTTTGAATAAAAAGTTATTTTACACACTAATATATATTTTGGTAGGTAAAACTACCATTTTTTATTTAACATTCACTAATAACTTTACTTCCAACTATTAAATCATGTATTCCTCTACTATTTTTTCTAAATAATATCGTAGCAGCAGAACTATACATTATAATATTTCTAATAAGAGATGTAGTAAACATTAAATAATAATTAGATACATCATTTAAACAGTATCTTCCAAAGATAATCATTATATATAAGAATAAATTATTTATAAGAATTGCTCTAAAAAAATAACTAGTAAAAGATAAATTACCATTAGCTGTTGATACTATCTTAATTTTAAATATTTTTTTACCTATTGTTTGTCCTTTAAATTTCCATGGTATTATAACAAAATATATAAATATTAAAATAACTCTACATATATTTATTTTATTTTCTATTTTTATTACTTCATAATTAATTTCAATATATTCATTTTTAAATTCATTAAGAGTTATTTTATCATTTTCATAATCAAGAATTATAGTTTCTAATTTATCATTAATTTGATTATATTTTTTTTCATTAGGAGTAAGAAAAGGTATTTCTATTAACAAATTTATTATGATATATATGATAGTAGCATCAATTATATAAGCACTTAATCTTTTAAATAAAATATCTTTATTTTTCATATAAATCACCAAAACTATTATATATTATAAAATTTAATAATACAAATTTTTTTATTAAAATGGTACAATAAGTTAGTAAGGAGTAAATATGGAAAGAATTGATGAATTAACTGATTTATTAAATAAGTATGCATATGAATATTATACATTAGATAATCCTAGTGTAAGTGATTTTGAATATGATAGATTGATGGAAGAATTAATTAAACTTGAAGAAAAATATCCTGATAAAAAAAGAAAAGATTCTCCAACACAAAGAATTGGTGGAGAAATAATAGATGAATTTACTAAAGTATCTCATGAAATACCAATGTTTAGTTTAGGTAATGTTTTTAATGAAGAAGAAGTTATAGACTTTGATAATAAAATAAAAAAAGAATTTGAATCTAGAGAATATGTTGCTGAATTAAAGATAGATGGACTAGCAGTTTCTCTTGAATATAAAAATGGAGTTTTTTATAGAGCATCAACTCGTGGAGATGGTGTAGTTGGAGAAGATATTACTCATAATGTTAAAACTATAAAAAGTGTACCTTTAAAACTTACTAAAAATGTTGATATTACTGTTAGAGGCGAAATATATATGCCTAAAAGTAGTTTTGAAAAACTTAATGCAAAAAGAGAAGAAGAAGGACTTACTTTATTTCAAAATCCTAGAAATGCTGCGAGTGGAAGTATAAGACAACTTGATTCAAAAGTAGTTGCATCTAGAAATTTAGATACTTTTATTTATCACTTACCAACAAACAACTTTAAAACTCATTATGAAAGTCTTGAGTATATGAAAGAATTAGGATTTAAAGTTAATCCAAATGCTAAATTATGTAAAAATATTAATGATGTACTTGATTATATAAAATATTGGACAGAAAATAGAGAAAAATTACCATATGAAATTGATGGAATTGTTATAAAATTAAATAATACTTCTAATCAAGAAGAACTTGGCTATACCGCAAAAGTGCCTAAGTGGGCTACTGCTTATAAATTTCCTCCTAAAGAAATTATGACAAAATTAAAAGATATTATTTTTACAGTAGGAAGAACAGGATTAATTACACCTAATGCAATACTTGAACCTGTTAGAGTATGTGGTAGTGTAATAAGTAGAGCAACACTTCATAATGAAGATTATATTTTAGAAAAAGATTTAAAAATTAATGATTATGTTTTAATTAGAAAAGCTGGAGATGTTATACCTGAGGTAGTTAGAAGTGTAAAAGAACGAAGAACAGGAACTGAACAAAATTTTAAAATGATAGAGGCCTGTCCTAAATGTGGAAGTAAATTAATTAAAAAAGATAAATATGTTGATTGTTATTGCTTAAATGAATCTTGCCCCGCAAGGAAAATAAATTCATTAATTCATTTTGTAAGTAGAAAAGCTATGAATATAGATGGATTAGGTGAAAAAATAATGGAAGATTTTTATAATTTTGATATAATTACTTCTTTTGAAGATATTTATAAATTAAAAAATAAAAAAGAAGAATTAATGAATTTAGAAGGATTTGGTAAAAAAAGTGTAAATAATTTAATAGAGGCTATTGAAAAAAGTAAAGAAAATTCAATGGAAAGATTACTATTTGCTCTTGGAATTGAAGGAGTTGGGGAGAAAACATCTAAAATATTAAGTAAAAAATATAAAACTATAGATAATTTAATACAAACTAATTTAGAAGATTTAAAATCAATACATGATATTGGTGAAGTACTTGCTAGTAATATCGCTTCATATTTCTTAGATACAAATAATATTAATCAAATTAAACAACTTGAAAATTATGGTTTAAATATGACTTATCTTGGTAAGGATACTATAGTAGATGATAATTTTGAAGGAAAGAAATTTGTTATAACTGGTACTTTAAATTTATATAAAAGAGATGAACTTAAAGAAATAATAGAAAATAAAGGTGGAACTGTAAGTGAGTCAGTTTCTAAAAATACTGATGTATTAATCGTTGGTGAAAATTATGGAAGTAAATATGAGAAAGCAATTAAATTAAATATTCCAATTTGGAAAGAAGAGGATTTAGAAAAATTCTTATATTGAACTTCCTTCCTTTTTTTGATATAGTATTTTATAGAATAGGGGTCATGAATTGTGAAAGATGCATTAAAAGAAACAATTGGCTTATCTGGTTTTTTATGTATATTACTTATTGTAATATTGGTTTTATGTACATTATTTTCAAATTTAATGAATATAAAAGCGAAAAATGATTCTAAGTTAGTAGAAGTTAGAACATATTCACAATTGAATTTTATATTTGAAGATGGAAGTAAAATAACACAAAATGATTTTAAAAATAATTATACAGAGAAAAAATTTACTATTGTTAATGAATCTAATTCAGATCTTGGATATGCATCTATGTATCAATTAAATTTATATATTAATAAATATGAAGGTTTTAAATTAGGAGATATAATTTATTCTATTAATGGAACATCTACTAATAGTTCTGAAGAAGATGTTTTAATAAATGGAGGTACATTTGCTTTTCCTAGTTTCTCTTCATCAATAGGAATGGGTACTATTAAACCAAATACAACTCATGAGTATAAAATGATAATAAAATATGTTGGCAATGAAAATATTAATAATAAAGAATTTGAAATAAATTTAGATTTAGTAGGTAATATTACATACATATTAACAAATGATATGTAATGTTTTGAAAGGAAAGATTGTCTTATGAAAAAAAGTGTTAAAGTATTTATATTATGTTTTATTTTCTTATTTGGTTTATGTGGCTGTTCTATATTTAAATTAAGTAGAGAAAAATTTAAGTCTATTTTAGAAAAAGAAGATTATGAAGTTCAAGATGCCACGGAAAATATAGGAGATATAAGTTATGTTGTTTCATTTGATGCAGCGAGAAGTTCAGATAGAACAATAGAAATAAGATATTATATTTTCACAGAGTCAAAATATGCTAAAGGTTTCTTTGATGATAAGAAAAAAAGTATGAAAAATGCTGCGAAGTATGTTTCAACTGATGCTAATGCTATAAATTGGATAAATTATTCTAGTTATATTACAAGAACAAATACAACTTATAGTAGGATAATTAGAAAAGGAAATACGGCAATATATATAGAAGCACCAGCAGAAAAAACCGCTAATGCAACTAATATAATAAAAAAATTAGGATATTAAAAAAGTTTGTATTATTTACAAACTTTTTTAAATATTTTATCTTTATAAATATTTGACATATAAAAAAGGTTTATTTATTGTTAAGTAATTTTGATTTATCTTTAAATGAAGTATGTAAATATTTATGTGATTTTTCGCTCATAGGTAAATCTAAAAACTCATTATATATATTTAAAACTTCTTTATTATCTACACTACATCTAATATTTTTATTTTCTTCAGCATTATACAAACTTTCAATTCTTTTATCTCTAATTTCATTTAATTTAGAGATATTGCTTAGTGGTTGTCCACCTCCTCCAATACATCCCCCTGGGCAATTCATAACTTCAATTATGTCATACTTTAATTTCTCATTATTTTCAAGTTTTACAAGAAAAGGTTCGATGTTTTTAAGCCCTTGGCAAACTAATGCCTTAAAATTTTTACCATTTATAACAGCTTCAACTTCTTTTACGCCTTTTTGACCTCTTATTTGTTTAATATGTAAAAAATCATTTGGTAGTTCATCTTTACAGATTATTTTATAAAGTGCTCTTAAAATAGATTCAGTTACACCACCACTATTTCCAAATATTAAACCTCCACCTGAAGATGAACCTAAAATACTATCATATTTTTCATCATTTAATGAAGAAAAATCTATATTATTTTCTTTTAAGCAAAGAGCAAGTTCGCTTGTTGTGATAACAAAATCCGTAAGACCTTTTAACTCTGATCTATTTATTTCATATTTTTTCGCAGTACATGGAGTAAGAGCAACAGTTATTATATCTTCTTTTTTTACATTAATTAATTTAGAAAAATATTCTTTAATAATTGTACTTTGAATAGCAATAGGACTTTTAGTTGTTGACAAATGTTTTATTAAATTAGGATGATACATTTCAATATATTTAACCCATGAAGGACAACAACTTGTAAATTGAGGAAGATTTTCGTTTTTCTTTATTCTATCTAAAAATTCACAAGTTTCTTCAATTACAGTAAAATCAGCACCAAAAGAAGTATCAAATACATAATTAAATCCTAACTTTTTTAAAGCAGCAACCATTTTTCCTTCACAAAATTCTCCAGCTTTTAATCCAAATTCTTCACCAATAGCCACTCTAACCGCAGGTGAAGTTGATACAATAACAATTTTATCTTTCTTATTTATAATATCCATAACTTTTTTATAGTTGTATCTTGGAATAAGAGCACCAGAAGGACAGTTAATAATGCACTGACCACAGTGGACACATACTTTGAATTTTGTTTTACTTTTATCGTAATTTATTCCTACATAGTTTTTACAAATATCACTACACTTACCACAGTTTAAACACTTACTAAGTACTCTAACTACACCAGGATTTTTATGATTAAGAGGTATATATTTTATATCTTTATACTTATTCTCAATTAATACCATATCTTCTTTAGAAGCACCACATATAGGACATCTAAAATTATCATTTAAAGAGTTCCTTTTTACCTTATATAAACAAGCTCTACATTCAAATATTCTCATAAATTTTCACCTTATATATTAAGTATACAAAAAAAATATAAAAAATTAAATAAAAACAAGAATTTTTGTTTGACAATAATATTTAATTATCATATTATAACTACTAGTCGATTACGTATTATTAAGGAGGGGATTGTTAATGAAACAAAAATTTTTAAATGAACTTTCTAAAGAATTAACATTTTTAACGCCTTCTGAGAAGAAAAAAGTAGTAGATAAATATAGAAATAAGATAACTAAAATTAAAAAGAAAAAAAATAAAAAAATAAAAGATATAATTGAATCACTTGGTAATATAGATAAAATAGTAAAAAAAGAAGCGTTTAAAAAGAAAATTAAAGATAAAAAGTTTGGACTTGTTATTATTAAAGATATATTATTATTTATACCTATTTGCCTTAAAAAAAGTTATTATAGAGTATTTAAACTTATAAAAAGAGATAGAAAAATAAAAATAGAAAAAGATATTGAAAGAGAAATAAAAGAAACAAGAGATATTAAAAATAAAAATATAATTAGTAAATTATTTTTAAATATTATATTAATGTTATTATGTATTCTTTTATTAATATTACTTTCTATTTCTACTTGTTTATTGTTTGCTATATTCGATAAGGTTAAAGTATATGCTTTATTAATTATATTTATTTCACTTTCTGTTATGTGTATAGAAACAATATATTTAATAGAAAGATTACTTAAAAATAAAATAATTAGATTTAGAAAAGAATTTAAAGTATTTATAACATGTTTAATTTTTATTGGAATTTCAATAGGAATTGTAATAGTACAATATAATAATTTAGAATTTATAAATGATGTTAATAGTAAATATACTATGACAGTAAATAAAAAAGAAATAAAAATTAATAATTTTCGTAAAAATTATTATATTAGATTTAATAGTTGGTATAAACCAAATTATATAATAGAATATGATAATGATTTAAATGATGAACTTATAATTGAAATAAAATATTATGAATGTTTTTATGATATTAATTATAAAAAAGATTTAGATAGTGTTTATATTTCACTTAGTGAAAATAATAGAGATAAATTAAGTTTTTATATAGAAAATTTAAAAGAAAATAAAATATATTCAAGTAAAGAATTAAGTAGATATACTATTTTAATAAAGTTAAATGAAAAAAATAAAGATAGAATTATATTTGAGAAACAATTATAATTCTTTTTTTATTTGTTCTAAATCTTTAAGAAGTTTATCTACTTTCTCTTGTAATATATGTATTGCATTTTTAGCGTGGTTTGGATTTGTTTCTTTAAGTATTTCACGAATTGATTGAATATCATATATAAGAGGATTATATATTTTTTTATTTTCTTTAGAATTTATATTTATTATATCACCAGATATTCTATTTTCAATAATAGCTTGAGAAGCACCATGAGTAATAAGAGTTTGACCTACTAAAAATATCCAGTTTCCAAGGGCGGATTGTTCAGAAGCAGTTAAATCTCCAACTAAAAGTAGACCAACTAAATATGAACATAAAGTTGATACAGTAGGATTAATATTAAATAATTTATCTTTATCCATATTAAATATTATGATTTTTCTTTATTATTTTTAAAAATATTGTTATAATTTATTTTGAAAATAGGAGGGGAGACTAATGCTTGAGTTTGGTAAAATTTTATCATTTGAAAATAATAATGTAGAGGTAGAAAATAGTTCTCACAAAATTGAAATTGGATATATTGGATTTCATGTAGTTTTTGAATTTGGAATGAATAAGATAGTAGGAGAAATTTTATCTATAACTGAATCAACTATAAAGATAATGTTAGTTGGTGAAATAAAAGATAGTGCATTTGTTCAAGATATAATAAAAAAACCATCTATAGATTCTAAAATAAGAATAATATATTCAAATGAACTACCATATATACTTGGTGATCAAAATATAAATTCTAAAAATTATTTACTTTTAGGTAAAAGTGTTACATATCAAAATTTTAATTTATCTATTAATATTAATAAATTCTTTTCAAATCACTTTGCTATTATAGGAAATAGTGGTAGTGGTAAAAGCTGTGCATTTGCTAGAATGATACAAAATTTATTTTATAAAGTTGAACATCAACCTATAAATTCAAATATAGTAATTTTTGATTTTTATGGAGAATATAATCCTGCTTGGAAAAAAATAAATGAACTTAGGAATTTTAATACTAAGTGTATAACTACTAAACTTGAATTTTCTGAAGGAGATGTAGTATCTATACCAACATATTATTTAGATGCTGATGATTTAGCTTTGTTATTAGAAGCAAGTGATCCTGCTCAATTATCTATAATAGATAAAGCACTTAAATATGTTAGACTTTTTAAAAATACGGATGAGGTTGCTGTTGAATATAAAAATAATATTATAGCTAAAGCACTATTAGATTTATTATCAAGTGGAAAAACATCAACACAGATAAGAGACCAAGTAACAGCAGTATTATCATCTTTTAATACAGCAGATATAAATTTAGATTCAAAGATAATTCAACCTGGTTATGTTAGAACTTTAAAGCAATGTTTAAATATAGATCAAAGTGGTAAAATAAATACTATACAATTAGTAGTTGAATTCTTAGAACCATTTGCTAACAAGGATGTAGAAGATAAGAAATTTGAAGATGAAAATATTTTTTATACACTTAAAGATTTATATGATGCATTTGAATTTTCTTTAGTAAGTGAAGGTATTTTAAAAAGTGATAAAGTATATGATAAATCTAATATATTAAAAGTAAGATTAGAACAAATTATTAAAAGTAATAAACATATATATTTTGATACTAATGAATATATACCTAAAAATGAATATATAAAAAAGTTTTTTACTGCAGCTAATGGGTCAAAAGCACAAATTGTTAATATAAATTTGAATTATATTGAAGAAAGATTTGCTAAAATACTTACTAAAATATATACTAAACTTTTATTTAATTATTCTGTTAATTTAAAAAATAGAGCTAGTTTTCCAATACATATTATTTTAGAAGAAGCTCATAGGTATGTACAAAATGATAATGATATTAATGTTATAGGTTATAATATTTTTGATAGAGTAACAAAAGAAGGAAGAAAATATGGAGTTTTACTTGGGCTTATTACACAAAGAGTTTCAGAACTTTCATCAACGGCTTTAAGTCAGTGTTCAAACTTTTTAATATATAGAATGTATCATCCTAATGATTTAAAACTTGTTGAAGAAATAGCATATAACATTAATTCTAATAAAATAGATTTACTTAAAACTATGAGACCAGGAATTGGAATTTGTTTTGGAAATGCATTTAGTTTACCATGTTTATATATGATGGATTTACCTGATCCAATGCCACAAAGTACAAATGCTGATATAGAAAATTTATGGTATCAAAATAATCCAAGTATAGAAATAACAAGTAATATAAATGAAAATAAAGAACTTTAGAAAAAACTAAAGTTCTTTTAATATTTAAGGTTTATTTAAGTTTAAAAAGTTATTATTAAAGTGTAATTTAAAAGAGGAGGTGATTTTATAGGAATATATGAGCAATAAGTAAATAACCATAATAAAATAATTGCAAAGTAAGACCTTTATAAAAATTTAAACATTTATATATTAAATATTATT
>CAVCAD010000038.1:0-2361 GCA_963600145.1 Bacteroidaceae bacterium | reverse complement strand
AAATCTGATTCATATAATTTATCTTGAATAATTCTATATTTTTCAAATTCAGTTATTGCTTTATCACATGCTATTTTATGTGAAATTTTACCAGTATCTTGTAATATTTCTCTATCAGTAAGTTTTAAGAATTCATCTAATTTATTAGTCCAATCTTCCATTGTCATTGGTATATGTCTTATTGCTCTACTTTCTGCTAAGTCAAGATATGCAGATACAATTCTCCTTAATGAATATAACTCTTTTTCAGTTAAATAATTTTTAGCAATAACAACATCACTTTTAATAATTTTGCCATTTGGTGATGCCTCCCAATTAGTAAGTCCCATATGCTCTTTCTTAGAATCTGCCCTATTATATATAATTTCTGCTGCAGTATTGCCAGTTACAGAATAGTGCATTTTATTTTGAACTTTTTTAAAAAATTCCAAAGTTGTTTTTGAAGTTTTATCATAATCAATACTTGTAGCATATATATCAGTTATTTTTTGGTAAAATCTTCTTTCAGAAAGCCTTATTTCCCTAATTCTTTCAAGTAATTCATCAAAATATTTCTCTGTTAAAATAGAACCACCATTTTTTAATCTTTCATCATCTATTGCAAAACCTTTAATAGTGTATTCTTTTACTATTTCATTAACCCATTTTCTAAATTGAACAGCCCTTTCATTATCTACTTTAAATCCAATTGCTATAATCATTTGCAAATTATAATGAACTACATTCCTTGATACTTCTCTATTTCCTTCCTTTTGAACCATTCGAAATTTTCGAATAGTTGATTCTTCTTTCAATTCATTATCATTATATATTTTTTTAATATGATAATTTATTGTATTTATTTCTACATTGTAAAGAGTTGATAACATTTTTTGAGTAAGCCAAATATTTTCATCTTCATATCTTACTTCAATTGTTTCTTTATCAGTCCCAGTTGCTGCAATAAAAGTTAGATATTCAGCAGCACTTGATCTAATTGTAATATTATTTTTTTTCATAAATAAATTGACCTCCTTTATTTATCACAAATGTTTCTTTATGTCGTTCTCACCTGATTTTCCTTATAATTTTTATTGATTTTTTTTGAAAAAATGTAAAAAGGAATTTAATTAAAAGTCTTATAAAACAATGGTTTAAATGAAAGATTATATAAGTCGTTCTTTACCGATTAATATTTGTTTTCAGACTATCAACTCCTTTAAAATTATTTAATGACTATACCATCTAAATTACATATATAAGCATTTGGTAATAGTTCTTTTATTTTATTAATCATTTCATAGTCTTTTTCATATTTTCTTCCAACTAATATACCTTCAATAAAATTAGCTGGAATTCCAAATAATACAGCACTTTCTCTATCAGTAAAGAAATCATCTTTATTTTTCCTATCTATTATAAATTTTTCATAATAATTTGGATTTACAAATTCTCTAACATCTTCATCAGAAATATTACTAGATAAAACATCTCCCAAAAGTATATTTTTTATTTCTTCACTTTCTCCATTAAATATAATGCCTATTTGAACTCTATCTTGTACTAAGCTAGGCATAAATCTAGCTTCTTTAGTTTGTTCTAATGTCCACTTATGACAATCTACTCTTGTAACATTATTTAATATTGAATTCATTTTATCATAAGGAATAATTTCTGTTTTATTTATTTGTGTATCATTACCATCTTCATATACCCCAGCATATAAAATTGTGCCACCTGAATAAAAATTAATATAATCTTTTAATAGATAATCTTTTTTTAAGTTCCATACACCTACTGATGAAGGATATTTTGATAATCTTCCATCTATAAACCAACTAGAAACAAGTCCTTTTTCTACTATTTCTTTTAATCCTTCAAAATTTTTATAAGTTCCATGTAATAGTGTTCCTTTTTTCAAATATACTGAATTTCCAATATTGTGATTATTAGATTCATTAAAAAAACTTTCTTTAGAATTATAAAATTTTTCTATTTGATTAATCATTATTATTTTACTATTTTCATTATTTAATTTTTCTTTAGCAATTTCTACATATTCATTTTTTTCCATAAAATACCAACTTTCGTATTATTTATTTTTTAAAGGTGCAATTATGTAGCCAGTTCAATTTTAGCTAGAGATAGTGCACCATTTTTTGACAATTCTTACCATTTTTGATTAATTATGCAAGTTTTTTAACTAAAACATGCAAGATTCCACTCTTTGCAAAGTCTTATAAATAAAGAATTTTCATGAAAGGCCCAATAAAACATAATCAATTAGTTGAGATTTATTTTATTTTCATTTAAATATTTATTATAGAATTCATCCATTGAAGAAATATATTTTTGATCTTGTATAACTCTAAATTTTTCATA
>CAVCAD010000037.1:0-7506 GCA_963600145.1 Bacteroidaceae bacterium | reverse complement strand
GCATAATACAGTGTATATGTTTTAAATATATATATATATATATTTGTAATGTGCTGTGTGTTTGTTATGTCTTTTCTAGTCTGTTACTTTTTTGTACATTTCTTGGTATATTTTCTTGTTTTCTTTTTTTTATATCTTTTGATAGATACCTAAATAATATAATAATTGCTAAAATAACATTAATTATATTAAGAATATTATCTTTAATAAAAAGATTAATAAACAATATAATGATATATATTTTAAACATAAAATAATATAATTCATCATCTTGATACCTATTATTCATAAATTTATTTATATAATTAAATATTTTCTTCATACTAATAATTATATCAGTTATCTTTAAATTTATGAAACATTTTACAAGCACTTTTAATTTTATTAATTTTATTTTATAATTAAGTAAGTAAAGGGAGTGTTTAATTTATGAAAGAAAAAACAAATGCTTTAAAATATATGCATTTTAAAGAAGCAATTCATCCAGCATTACTTAAATTGCTTTCATCTAAAACAACTGGAGAATTAGATGTTGAAGGAAAATTTCCAAACGATAAAGGATATTTAATTGTTGCTAATCACTATTGTATAGAGGATATACCAACATTAGCACAAGCAATTCAAAATCATTTTTATTTACTTGTAAGTGATGAAGATAAAAATACTATGGATGGAGTTGGACTAGAATTAAATGGAGTTGAATGGGTTCATAGAACTGATAGTTCTAGTAGAAAACAAGCATATGAAAATATTATAAATATACTTAAAAAAGGTAAAAATTTTGCAATGTATCCTGAAGCTACATGGAATTTATCTCCTAATCAATTAATGATGCAAATGAATTATGGTTGTATAAGAATAGCACTAGAAGCAGGTGTAGATATAGTACCTGTTATCACATATTTTACTGATTCTAAAAGGTATACAAAAATATGTGATGCTTATCATCCAAGCGAAAATCTTAGTCAATCTATTATTCAGTTAAGAGATATAATGGCTAGTGCTATGTATGAATTAATGGAAAAATATTATAAAGAAAATTCAATATTTAATCCTTATATGCATACAAAAAATATTAATAATGAAGAATATAATTATGAAAAAAGAGAAGATTTAACAAAAAAAAGTTGGGATGAAAATATTTATAAAAGATATAATTCATACGCTAGAGCCAAAAATGATATGGCGGGTGTTAGAGAATTTGAATCACAATTTATTTTTACATCTAAAGAAGAAAAAGACCAATTTTTTCAAGAATATAATTCTATAATATCAAAAGATAATAATGGAAATTATATTGTAAAAAGAATTACAAGTGAAAAAAATGGTTATAGGGGATTAACATTTGGTGAAGAAATGGAAAAAAGTAGTTTTGGTTATGGATACAATGAAAAAGTTTTAAAAAAAACATTAACCAAATAATGAAAGGATAAATATATTAATCATATTATTGACTAATATATAAAAAGGGGATTATATGAATTTAATTTTACCAATTTATTCTATATTTTTATTATTATTACTTCAAATTGTATTTTATAGTAAAGAAAGAATTAATAATTCAGAAACTAAAATATATAAATATATGATGATTATAAGTAGTATAAATATTTTTCTTAATATACTTGGTATATATTGTGGATATAATTTTAGTGAATTAAAATTTTTTACTATAATTAATCATTTTGATTTACCATTATACTTTTGGTGGGCATCACTACTACTTTTATATTTAATATCTGTTTATGTAAAAGATAAAAATAAATATTCTATAATTAGAAAAATAATATTATCTTTAGATATTTGTTTTACTATTATTTCAATATTTTTACCATTTGAAGTAATTATATCTAAAACAGAGGGATATGCTATTGGTGTATGTGTTAATTTTGTATATTCTTTATGTGCTATTTACATATTATCAAGTATTATTATGGCTATTATTATAATTAAAAAAGGAATGATAAAAAAAGCATCCCCTGTAATTGCACTTTTAGTTCTTGGTTCTTTTGCTGCATTAATTCAAAAAAGTTTTCCAAATTTAATAATTATTCCTTCAGTAATAGCTTTTATAGAACTTATTATGTTTTTTACAATTGAAAATCCTGATGTTAAAATATTAGAAGAATATAATAAAAATAGAGAACTAGTTGAGAAAAACATAGAAGATAGATCTAATTTATTATTTAAAATATCTGAGGATATTAAATTTCCTATAAAACAAATAAAAGATTTAAGTTATGACATTATTAATGATAAAACAAATAGTCTTACTAAAGATACAGCTAAAAATATTTATTCACTAGCAAGCGGAATATCGAATATGGTAAATGATGTTTTAAATATTTCACTTATTGATAAACAAAATATTGAAATATCAGATAGTTCATATAATGTTTATAATTTATTTAATCAAATAATTTATATTATAAAAAATAAAATTAATAATGATAATGAATTTAAATACAGTATATCTAACATAATACCAGAAAAATTATATGGTGATTCAACTAAAATTAAACAAATTATATGTTCAATAGTATTTAATGCTCTTAGTGTACCTAAAAATGGTAATGTTGATTTAGATGTAACAGCAATTGTAAAATATGATATATGTAGATTAATAATAACAATTACAAATGGTAAAAGTGAAATGTCTCTTACTGAAATTGATGATATATTAGGAAGCAAAAACGAACTATCAAAAGATGAATTTAATAAAATTAATGATTTAGATATTAACTTAAAATCTATTAAGAAAATTATTGATGTATTAGGAGGAACTTTATTTATTAAAAGTGATAAAGGAGTAGGAACTACATTTAGAATAGTATTAAATCAACTTATAAAAGAAGATAAAGTGAAAAATGTAATAGAATCAACTTCTAAGAATTTATCAAATAAAAAAAGAGTTTTAATTGTAGATGATGATTTTAAAGAACTTGATAAAATATCAAAAGAATTAAAAAATAATAATTTTGAAGTTGAAACAACAATGTACGGAAAAGATGTACTTGTTAGATTAGAAAATAATCAAGAATATAATTTAATATTTATTGATGATGAAATGAAACCAATTAATGCTGTAGAAATTATTAAACATATTAAAAATAATAACAATGTTATTATAATGTTAGATAAAGATAAAGAAAAAATTAAAGAAAATTATATAAATGATTATAATTTTACAGATTATTTATTAAAAGATAATTATAAAGAAGAAATAAAAAGAATTAAAGAAAAATTAAAATAAACCACTAACTGGGGTTTATTTTAATTTTTAGGATTAAATATTAAAGAAATAAAGAATGAAATTAAAATAGTTGAAACTATCCCTAAAGAACAAAACGATAATTCATTATTTAATAAACCTAATAATCCAGCTTTTTCAAAACCTTCTATTGCTCCTTTAGTAAGTAAATAACCAAAATTAGTTATAGGTAATGAAGCGCCTATCTTAGAAAAGTTAAGTAATTTATCATAAAGATTAAAACCAGTTAAAATGGAACCAATGATTGTAAAAATAGTATTAACATGTCCTGGAGTAAGCTTAGTATATTCTAATATTATTTGACTTATCATACAAAAAATTCCACATAAAACAAATGCTTTTAAATATATCATTCTATCACCACACTTACTAAATGTGCTACTGCACACATTTCTTTTTTTATATCTGCACTAAATAAAGAATGTAATGAGCCAGTTCCTACTAATAATATTTTTTTATATTTTTTACTCTTAACAATTTTACTAAAAAATAATAGTGGTAAACATACGGGGCCACTTCCACCAGCAAAATTTGAATCTTTATTAATATTAAAAATTAATTTACCTGCATCATCAACATTATTCAATTTTATATTATATTGTTTTAAAAATATTTTTTTAAGTAGTCTTAAACCATAATAGCCTAAATCTCCTGTTAATATTAAGTCATAATAATTAGGATCTCTTTTACTTTCTTTAAAAAATCTATATATAGTATCTGCAGCTGCGAAAGCCATAGGTGACCCCATATCATTAGTATCCTTATGCCCAACGCTAATTACTTTACCTATCATATAACTTTCAAGTTTTATATTAGATTTATTATTAGAAATTAAAGCACTAGTTGCTCCAGTTACAGTAAATGAATTTATTTTCTTTCTAGATATTCCATATTCTATAGGATATCTAAATTGCTTTTCACTTACTAAATTATGAGAACTGGTACTTATTATTACTTTTTTATTTTCATTTTTAACATACATAGCTCCTATAATTAATGATTCTATAAAACTAGCACATGCACTATATACACCTAGAAATGGAATATCAAAATTTTTTGCAGTGTAGTTTGATGCAAATAATTGATTTTGTAAATCTGAAGCTATTAATAAATCTATTTTTGATAATGTTAATTTACTTTTATTTAATAATCCATTTATACTCATAATCTGATATAAAATTTCTGTTTCTTCAAATGTTTTTTTATCTATAATATAAGAATCATAATTATAATCACAACTATTATATATAGCTATATCATTTTCATTTTTACCTAAAAGCGTATAATAATTTTCAATATAAATATTTAATTTATTCATTAAATACTCCTTTTATTATAGCTACTAAAAATGCAGATACTATTCCATATAAAATAATACTTCCTGTTAATTTAAAAATATTTGCACCAATTCCTTTAATAAAACCTCCTTTTTTAAAATCCATTGCTGATGCTGTCATAGTATGTGCAAATCCTGTAATTGGAACTATTACACCAGATTTCATAACTGATGCTAATTTATCAAAAAATCCAAAACCAGTAAATAATGATGCTAAAAATATAAAAGTTAATGTTGTATATAAAGAAGCAGATTTTTCTGATAAATTAAATAATTCAATATACCTTAAGTATAAAAATACTCCAATTACTGCGATTAATCCCCCACCAAAAAAAGAAACAACAATATTTCTTAGTTTATTTTCTTTAGGATAATTATTTTTAATTTCCTCTATTAACTGTTCTTTATTCATTTAATCACCATTAATATAATGGTTAATAACTTAATAAATTATTCTACATTGTTATTTCTTTTTTAATTAATTTAAGTGCTTTACTTTCATGTCTTGATACTTGCACTTGACTCATATTCATAAATTTTGCTGTTTCACTTTGTGTATAATCATCATAATATCTATATTGTATTATCTTTTTATATACATCATCTAATTTTGAAATACTATTTTCTAATATTATCTTATTATCTATTTCATTAGTTGTATCTTTTCCTATAAATTCATAATTATCATAATCATTATTATATATTTTTTCATCTAAACTTGAAACTTTTTCTTTAGATAAAATAATATCATAAATAATTTTTTCATCTACTTTCATAAACACACTAAGTTCTTCTATTGTTGGTGCTCTTTGTAATTTTTGAGTTAAATAATCTTTACTTTTTTCGTATGCTTTATATAATTTTGTTAAATTATCACTAACTTTTATTGACTTATCTTTTTTAATATATTCTACCATATTACCTATAATATACATATAAGCATAACTAATAAATTTAGCATTAGAATTTTTATTATAATTTTTGTATGCTTCAATTAAGCCTATAACTCCAACCTGATATAAATCCTCTACATTATAATAATCTCTATATTTACTAGCTATTTTATATATTATATTTTTATTTGTTTCAATTATATGCATAAGTTCTGTATTCATATTTTAAGCACTTCCATTGAAGAAACTTCATCATAAGCATTAAATACAAATTCATCATTTAATTTATTAAACATTTTTTTATATATATTATTTAAACTACAAATTACAAGTTTTCCACTATTTTTTCTTATTATATAATTTAAACTACTTAAAACATCTATTAAAGATTCATCTATTTTTTTTACATTTTCCATATTTAATATAATATCTTTAATATCTAATTTTACTACTACTGGTAGAACCTTATAATTAAAATCATTTATATCAGTTTTTAATATATTACCAAAAGGTTTAATAAAAAGAACATCATGTTTATATTTCATTATTATTCTATCCACTTGTATCACCTAAAGCTACTATAATACATTTATAATTATAAATATATTAATTCGACAAAATATATCAAATGTTTCGTATGACTTATTTTGACATAATTTTTATATTACCACTTAAAATAGTTTTTAAATTTTTATATATTAAATTAAAATAAGTAGTTTTATTAGCATCTTCTTTTAACACTAAATCATATTTATATGTTTTATCATCATATTTTAAAATTAATTTACCTATAGAAGTATTTTTTAAAATTGGTGCTTTTAATTCATTAAGTTTAATATCATAAGTATATTTTTCACTATTTCTATCTTTTTTAATAAATAAATTTACATCTTCTGAAAGATAAAAATCATAATTTTCTTTTTCACTTTTACTTATATATATACTACCTAATTTTTTATTTTTATTAAGTATTTGTTTCATATTATATATACTAAATCCATATTCCATCAAATTTATTGTATCTTCACTTCTGTTTTCTTTTGTTTCATTTCCCATTACAACAGAGATTAATCTCATATCATTTCTTTTCATTGTAGCAGTTAAACAATATTTTGCTTCTTCAGTGTAACCGGTTTTTAAACCATCTATACCTTTATAATTTTTTATAAGAGAATTAGTATTTACAAGCCACCTATTTTCATCTTTAATTTTTATATATTCTTCATATGTACTTGTAATATCAAGAATAATATCATATTTTACTAAATTAGCTGCGATTATTGATAAATCTCTAGCAGTTGAATAATGGTTTGCTTCATCAAGACCATGTGGATTTTTAAAATTAGTGTTTTGTAATCCTAATTCTTTTGCTTTTTCATTCATCATATTTACAAAATTATCATATGTTGTGCCTACATATTCTGCGACTGCGACTGCGGCATCATTCGCAGATGCAATACCAATACCTTTAAGCAAGTCTTCTAATTTTATTTTAGTTCCTTCTTCAATAAAAATTTGACTTCCACCCATATTAGCAGCCTTCTTACTAATTGTTACATCATCATCTAAAGATATTTCTTTATTACTTAATTTTTCCATAGTAAGAAGCATAGTCATCATTTTAGTCATAGATGCTGGTGCTAATTTCTCATCACTATTTTTTTCATATATTACTTCTTTAGTTGTTGCTTCTATAAGAATAGCACTTTTTGAATTTTTAGCTATATCTAGTTCTTCTGCTTTTAATAATAATGGAAATAAGCATATAATTAATAATATTATTTTTTTCAAATTAATCACCTAATAAATTATTATGTATATATAAAAATTGTTATACTTTTTATTTTTTATGATATATAATATTAGTAGGTGATAGTGTGAAAATTAAACATATTTTTATATTAACTTTTATAATATTTTTAATAGGTTTAGGTTCTTTTATATTTTTTAATTCTTCTTTATATAAAAATAATAAAGAAGAAGATAATTTAATTAGTTTAGGATAT
>CAVCAD010000036.1:0-2004 GCA_963600145.1 Bacteroidaceae bacterium | reverse complement strand
TCATTTCAAGTAATTTTGTAGTTGGATCAAGATTATCATTAGTATTCATAGCACCTATTACACCTGAGGCTGAATTAAGTCCCATTCCCATAAATGCCATACCACCTGCTCCATTAGAGCCTGCTGCTTCCATACCACGGGCAACTGATTGTTTCATAAATGAATCTCCTCTGTTTCCAGATAGAGCATCAGCTTTCTTAACATCACTCAATAATGCTTTAGTATCTTCATCATATTCAATAGCAAGAATAGCAGTTTTAACAATTTCAAGTCCTCTTTCACTTTTCCAGTGATAAGCGTTTTCAACTGCTTGTGACATAGCTTGTGCAAATCCAATACTATCAGATTGTAATTTTGTAATTCTATTTTCTTTAGTTGGATCATTTGTATATATTGAAAATGCTTGTGAAAGTGTTCCAACTACTTCATTAAATAATTGAGTACAAGCTTCATTATCTTCATCTTGAAAATCAAACATTTTAGCATCAGGACGTAAAAAACTAGCTGGAACAAAATTCTTTACAAATAAAATTGGATCAGTTATTTTTAAAGTATATGTACCTCTAGTAATTGCTCCTACTTGTGTTTTTAAAAATGCATCATCCCAATAAATCTCAGATTGAGTTCCAAATCTATTATTAGGTATTTCCTTTAAATTAACATAAAATGCAAGTTGTTCTGAAGCTGGAATTCCACCAAACTTAAATTTTTCCCATGATGATTTAATTAATGAAGAAACAAAACCATCACCTGCAAATAAACTTTGTGAATTTATATCATCTGATTTAAAAGTATAACCACCTGGTTCAGCAATTAAACCAGTTACCATTCCATCTTGCATAGTAATAAGTGCTGTTCCTTCTGGAACAACTATTTTAGTACCATTACTTATAACATTGTTATTTCCTTTAGTATTAGACCCTCTTCCATTGTTAGTACCATTTGGTACTGCTTCAAAAATTGCTGCTGTTTGTGAAACATCACTTCTTGGAACATAATAATCTTTCCATTGATCAGCAAGTGTTCCTGTTATAGCACCAGCAAATGCTTTAATAAAACCCATATCATTACCTCACTTTTCTTTATTAAATTTATTATAGCAAATTAATGATTAAAAATCTATTATATCTTCATACTTTTTATCATTAAGTATTCCAGTAATAATATTATGTGCTCTTTCAATTTCTATTTGAGATTGACCAACTACCATTAATTTAACATATGGCATACTATATGTATATTTTAATACTCCTTCTTCACATCCTACTGAATAATAGTTAATATTCCATGTTGGATTTTTATCAATTTGGTATTTTATATATTTTTTTATAATAGAAGAAGGTATATTTGTTTGAAATAAATAACTTAACTCATTAATTAATTCATTATAATTAGCTAGTATTTCACTACTATTTGTTATTTTAATAAGCATTGCTTTAATAATTTCTTCTTGATGTAATCCTCTATTATAATCACCTATAGGCATTTGATATCTATTTCTTGCATATATTAGTGCTTCTCTACCATTTAAATGTATTCTACCTTTAGCAAAATATTTTCCACCATCTGTAAAAGCAATATCATTATCAATATCAACTCCATCAATAGCATCTATAATATTAATTGCACTAGTAAAATTAACTCTAATATAATATGGTATTTCTATATCATATAAATCTTCTAGTGTTTGTCTAGACATATCAGCACCATATATACCAGCATGTGTTAATTTATCAGTTAAACCTTCAGTTCCATGTAATTGTACTTCTAAATCTCTAGGAGTTGTTGTTAAAACTATTTCATTAGTTTTTCTATTAACTGTAACAATAATATTAACATCACTTCTAGAAGTTTTACTAATATCACCAGAAGTATCTATACCAGTAATTAATATATTAAATTTATCAGAATTAACATTTTCTATAGTATTATTTATATTAGTAACTTTAATTTCCATTAAAATTTTTATATTATTTTTAAAATTATTATTATATTCTTCTAATA
>CAVCAD010000035.1:0-3140 GCA_963600145.1 Bacteroidaceae bacterium | reverse complement strand
ACTTCTTGCACTAAATCACTTAACTATTCTGTCGAATCAATTCAGCCCCTTACAAGATGAATTATATCACAGGATTTACTTAATGTAAACTAAAAAGTTTAATTATTTTTTACTTAAAAACTAACGACTTTTTATTATAAATCTGCTACAATATAAAAAGTGATGTATATGAAAAAAGTAATTAAAATTTTAAATAATACTTTAACTACTTTAAGATTAGTAGCTTCTTTATTTATGTTTTTATTTATAAAAATGTACGGATATAAAACTACTTCTATTATTGCTTTAATTATTTTTTCTACTGATTTAATAGATGGTCTAGTTGCTAGATGTTTTAAAGTGCAATCTTTTTATGGTTGTTTGATGGATGCTGTTAGTGATAAAGTTTTAGCTATTATTTCATTAATTATATTATCACAATATTTTACATTAAGTTTAATTCCACTTATAATAGAAATTCTTATATTAATAACTAATTTTCTAATATATAAAAACGGATATAATGTTCAATCTTATATGATAGGTAAAATTAAAACTTGGGGAATTGGAATTTTAATTGTAGGTGGTTATTTATCTTTAAGTATATTTGATGATGCAAAAAACATATTATTAGTTTTAACACTTATTTGTTCTAGTATAAGTACACTTGCATATTATAAATATTTAAAAATATTAATTCTTTCATATAAAAAGAAAATAATAATTAAGAAAAATAAAAATAAATTAAAAAATATTAATGAACTTATATTTAGTTTTTTTGATACTAATTATTACCTTAATAATAAAGATAAACCTATATTAAAATTATTTTACAAGGGAAATTAATCTTCCTTGTATTTTTTATTTTTATAAAGTGATACAGGTTTAAAACTTATTCTATGTTCATTAAGAATACCATATTTTTTTATTGCTTCAATATGACTTTTTGTTCCATAGCCTTTATTATTTTTAAAATCATATTCAGGATATTTTTTATCTAAATCATACATCATTCTATCACGTGTTACTTTAGCTATAATAGATGCCGCAGCTATAGATAAACTTTTTTCATCTCCTTTTATTATAGAATCTGATTTAATATCTATATCAAGTTTAACAGCATCTATAAGTAAGTAATCTGGTTTAATAGTTAAATTTTTAATAGCTTTTATCATTGCTTCCTTAGTTGCATTTAATATATTTATTTCATCTATTCTATTATTGTCTACTATACCTATACCAATAGATAATGCATTTTCTTTTATAATATTATATAAATATTCTCGTTTTTTCTCATTTAATTTTTTTGAGTCATTTATTTGCTCATTGTTAAAGTCTTTTGGAAATATTACTGCTGCTGTGACAACGGGGCCAACTAAAGGACCCCTACCTACTTCATCTATTCCAGCAATAAAATTTAAACCTTCTTTGTATAATTTATTTTCATATTCTTTTCTATTCATAATCATTCAAATGTAATATTTTTTATTTTTTCTCCTTTAATCATATTTAATATATAAGTATTTATTCTATCATAATCTACTTCACCATTTCTAATAGGAATACCTAATTTTTTAGATATTATTTCATATATTTCTTCTAAATTATCTAATGAAAAATAATCAATACCAAAATATTTAATATATAAATCTTTATAATTATTATATAATTTATTAAGTATATGAAGTGCCATTTTATCAGTAGAAACAATTTCTTCTTTAATAATACTCATACAAGCTAAATTTAATGCGTCATTTTCACTTTCAAGTTTAGGCCATAATAAACCTGGACTATCAACTAAATCCATATCTGAATTTATTCTTATTGTTATTATTTCTTTTGTAACACCTGGTTTATTACCTGTTTGTGATATTTTCTTATTTACTATTTTATTTATTAAAGTACTTTTACCACAGTTTGGAGCACCGACTACTAAACACTTTGCTTTTTTTGGAAGAAGACCTTTCTCTTTCCTTTTTTCATTTATGTTTTTCATATAATTTTTTACATATGTTATTACTTTCATATAATCATTACCATTTTTTGAATCACATTTGATAACATCATATCCTAAATCATTATAAATTTTTATATATTTATCAGTTGTTTTTTTATCACATAAATCATATTTATTAAAAATAATTACTATTTTCTTATTTCCAATAAATTCATTTAAATCAATTATATGAGAGCTCTTAGGAACTCTAGAATCAATTACTTCAAATACAACATCTATTGAAGCAATCATTTCTTTTATTAGTCTTTTAGTTTTTGCCATATGGCCAGGGTACCAGTTGATACTCGTAGATGGTAAACTTTTTGGGTTTTCATCCATTTTTTTGTTTTTTCTCATTTTTCTTTTTTGATACATATCCATAAATTTCACTTCCTTTTTATAACTTGTAATTTGTCTATTTGATTTTTTTACTATATAATAAACACTTTAATGGTATTTTCTTTTTGTTCAAGTCAAGTTCAATATCTTTTTCTCCAACTCTATCAAATCCTCTATGTTCGTAAAATTGATAAGTACACTAGTCATCTGTAAACAAAAATACTTCTTTTCCTTTTTTTCTTCTTTCTAATTCATTAAGTAGGAATGTCCCTATCCCTTTTACTTTTATATTAGGATTAGCTGCTAAAAATCTTATTTCACCATCTAGATTATTTTCAGATCTATAGTTTTCTAACATTTCTTTATTTACTTTATCATATATTCCAACACTTTCTTTAAAAAATGCTCTTTGTATCCAGCCAAAAATATTAACATATAAACTTTTCCAAAATGATTTGTGTACTTTTTCTTCGCCTTTAAAATCAGCTATCAAAACTCCTGCAAGTTCATTTCCTATATATACAGATATAACCTGTGTTGCATTTGTAAGTTCTAAATACCAGAAATATCTTCCATATAAATTAAGTTCTAACTTATTCGCTAAATACATATTAAAATGCATACCTTTTATTGCATATTGTATAATTTTATTATAGTCTTTTTTATTTAATTTCTTAATCTCAAATTCCACGATAATCCCCACAATAAATTACTATTTTATGTTGTTTCCACAAGCTTCTTTTGTTCTTTTGTTTCTAATTGTTTCTTTTTTCTTTCTAGTTCTTTTAAACTCTTTTTAGGTGTTGGCATTTCTTCTGGCATCATT
>CAVCAD010000034.1:0-2054 GCA_963600145.1 Bacteroidaceae bacterium | reverse complement strand
AATTTTATTTAGAATAAATATCTATTAAATATTCTTCATTACTTAAATTCTTTATATTATGCATATCAGTATTACTAACATAATTAATTATGTCACATACCTTATCTCCAAATAAATTTACATTTTCTATCTTCTTTTTATTTGTAGATAAAGAATTAAGTACAGATGTTTTATGATTTTCTAGTGAAAGAGTTGGAATATACTTTATTTTTATATCATCACTTTTTAATGAAATAAGAATATTTTTTTTATTAAAATCATCAGTAAGTGATGGATAATATTTCATTTTTAATTCATCATTACTTAATTTTTCAATAGCTAAATAAATTAAATAACTATCTGGATATAATTCAATATACTTTTCTAAAGCTTCATCTGTTTTTAAAGATAAAATAGGTTGATATCTATTATAATCTGATTCTATATATTTAAGTGATTTTACTCTTAGTATTTCATCTTTAATATTAAAAGCAATACTCATTTTAAATTCATCATTTCTTAAACTTGATATACATTCATATTTCATTTCATCATCAAAATATGTATTTATTAATATAAGTTTCTTTTGAGAATTATTCAAATTTTTTATTACATCAAAATAAGATTTTTTTTCTTTTAAACTAGGCATTATTAACTCTGATATCAAATCTACATCTTCTAAATATTTACAGCATTCAATTCTTTCTTTATCAGATGAAAAAGAATTTAAAATCATTTTTCTTATACCAGTTATTTTAAATAAAGAAAATAAATTTATTTTAGTATTATCATCTAAATTATCTAATATTTTTTCTATTGCATTTAAATTCATTTTTTTTCCTCTATCCTAAAACAATTATAAAATAAAAAAGCAAAAAAATAAATGATATTTTACTAAACTTTCATAATATTTTTTAGCCTTTTTATTACTTTCTTTTCTATTCTAGATATATAAGATTGACTTATACCAAGTATATTTGCTACTTCTCTTTGAGTAAATTCTTCTGTATTATTAAGTCCATATCTCATTATAATTATTTTTTTATCTCTTGCATTTAATTTTTTAATTTCATTTAATAATTCTTTTTTATCTATTTTATCTTCATATTCTTTTTCTACTATATCATTTTCTGTTCCAAGAATATCTTCTAAATGTAGTTCATTACCTTCAGCATCTAAATTAATTGAATTTTCAAAACTAACCTCAGTTTTCTTATTTTTAATTTTTCTTAAAAACATAAGTATTTCATTATCAATACATCTAGATACGTAAGTAGCAAGTTTTATATTCTTATCATATTTATATGTATTAATTCCTTTTATTAAACCTATTGAACCTATACTAACTAAATCTTCTAAATCTTCTTTTGTATTTTCATATTTTTTAGCTAAAAATACAACTAATCTTAAATTATGTTCTATAAGTTTATTTCTAGCATCAATATCTCCATTATTACTTAAAATAATATATTTTTCTTCTTCTTCACTAGTTAAAGGAGGTGGTAAGATATCAGTACTACCTACATAAAAAATATTTTTTCTTTTTAATTTTTTAATAATTTCAATTAATTTATTTATTAAATTCATATTTTATTCCTCCATTATTCTTTTATTTAATATAACATCAGCATTTTCAAGTGATAAATCATTATTTATATAACCAATTAAAATATTATTAAATTTACCATAATCTTCTACTATAACATAACTAGGTTTTATACATTTTATTAATCCACTACTATTTATAGTATTAAAAGGTACTAAATAAATTCTTTCTTTTAATAATTGTTTTTTAATTAATTTATTATTTGATATAAATACCATTCTTTTACTAATATTACTACTTAAATTATTACCAGTATCTATATACCCATTTAAATTTATTTCTTTATCTTTAAAATATACTTTAACTTTTTTTATAATATTCATACTTGTTTTAATACTTTTTATTTGTTTAATATAAATTATTAATATAATAGGTGAAAATAATAATAAAAATATATTTATTACATTACTAGTATTAAATTTATTACTTAAATAATATAAATTTCCTCCTAATATAAATGAAATAATAT
>CAVCAD010000033.1:0-2146 GCA_963600145.1 Bacteroidaceae bacterium | reverse complement strand
TTCTTTTGTTTTCTTCTCTTATTTCTTTTACTTTTTCTTCATGTATAGTTTTTTTAATTTTTACATACAACGGATCAAAATAATATGCTAAATCATTAAAATCATCATATTTGATTTCTAAATCAATGACAATTTTTTGAAGTTCTTCCAATTTATTATCCGTTGGAAGTTGGTGTTCCAATTTTTCTAATTCCTTAAATAAATATTGAATTATTTGTTTATCTTCATTAAAATCATTTTTTTCTAAAATTTGTGTTAAAAATGCCAATATTTGCTTTAAACTTTCACTTTTCATAAAATAAGTTCTCCTTTTTTGCAATTTATTGTATATTATGTTATTGTCAAAGTCAAATACTATCCCACTGATATGGAGAAGTTAATTATAAAAGAGTTTCAAGATAAAAGTAATATTGAAATTATTGAAGAACTTATGAAAAAAAATAATGGATATATTACTTCGAAAGAACTTGATATGTTTGATATACATAGAATGTATCTTTTTATTATGCAGGAAAAAGGAATTATAGAAAAAGTAGCATCTGGTATTTATATTGATATTAATAAAATAGAAGATAATTATTATGTTTTCGGTTTAAGCATGCCTAATGTAATCTATTCTCATATGACAGCTTTATATTTTCATGGATTATCTATAAAAGCTCCAACTGATGTGTATGATATAACAGTAAAAAGAAATTATAATAGTATTCATTTAAGAAAGCATAATGTATTTTATGTTGGTAATGATGTTTATGGACTTGGTATAACTGAAATAGAAACACCTATGGGGAATAAAGTGAAAGTATATTATGTTGAAAGATGTATATGTGATATTATTAGATCTAAAAGCAGAATGGATTTAGAACTTATTAAACATAGTGTTAAAGAATATATAAAAAGAAATGATAAAGATCTTGTTAAACTATCTTTGTATGCAGAAAAATTAGGTATAAAAGATGTTGTAATGGATTATGTAGGTATGATGTATGAATAACGAAAAAACAAAAGCAAAAGATTTATCTGATAAAAAGATATTAGTAAATAAAATACAATGCAAAAAATGTAAAGATATTATTGAGTCTAAACATGTTCATGATTTTAAATGGTGTGTTTGTAGGAATATAGCAGTTGATGGTGGTTTAGAATATCTTAGAAGAGTAGGAAATCTTGAAGATATAATAGAATTATCTGAATTTGAAGTGAAGTATGAGGTTATAAATGAATCAGGATAAAATACATTTAATTAATAAAATTTTTAATAACGAAACGATAAGAACTGTATGGGATAAAGAAGATGAAAAATATTATATATTTTTCGATGAAATTCAAAATGCTCTTGAATGGGAAAAAGTTGTTAATTCATTAAGAGCAACAAAGAATACATCTATTTTTATAACTGGTTCTAATAGTGATTTGTTATCTAGTGATTTAGCAACTCACATAGCAGGAAGATATGTAAGTTTTAAAATAACTCCATTTACATTTGATGAAGTTTGTAAATTATTAAATATTACAGATAATAGAGATATTGAAGATGCATTTAATGATTATATTAAATGGGGTGGAATGCCACAAAGATTTATGCAGAAAGATGATATTTCAAGAAAAACTTATTTAAATGATATTTATGATTCAATAATAATAAAAGATATCGTAAAAAGATTTAATATTAAAGATATAGATTTATTAAATAGAATAGTTACTTATATTTTAACTACTCCATCTCAAGTATTTTCACCTGATAGTTTAAAAAAATATATGCAAAGTGATTCTAGAAATGTATCATTAGAAACATTATATAATTATCTTGATTACATAACTCGTGCAAATCTTATTTCAAAAGCAGAAAGATATGATGTTAGAGGTAAAAGAATTCTTACAGGTAAATATAAATATTATTTAACTGATTTAGGTTTTACTAATATTTTAAGTGAAGGTAAGAAAGAGCAAATTGGTGCTTATCTGGAAAATGTTGTTTATAATGAACTAATTGCTAGAGGATATAATGTTAATATTGGTACATTAGGAAATCGTGAAATTGATTTTATAGCAACAAGGTTTAATGAAAAAATATATATTCAAGTTGCTTATATTTTAAGTGATGAAACAGTAATTGATAGAGAATTTAATGCTTATAAAAAGATTG
>CAVCAD010000032.1:0-4794 GCA_963600145.1 Bacteroidaceae bacterium | reverse complement strand
AAGGACATACTGTTCACGCTAGTGAAGAAGATGCACTAAAAGAAGCAAATCAAATGATAGAAGTATATAAATGGTTTAATCATGAAATATTAGCAATTCCTTCAATAACTGGTAAAAAAACTGAAAAAGAAAAATTCGCAGGTGCTGAATTTACTTTGACAAATGAAGATTTAATGTACAATGGAATATGTCTGCAAGATGGGACTTCACATTATTTTGGGCAAAAATTTAGTAAAGCATATAATATTAAATTTACTAATAAAAATAATGAAGAAGAGTATGCATATTATACAAGCTGGGGGAAAACAACTCGTGCAATCGCAGCTATTATTATGACCCACGCTGATGATAAAGGATTAGTATTACCACCAAGAATATCTCCAAAGCAAGTAGTAATTATTCCAATTGGAAATGATGAAAAAGTAAATTATTTATGTGAAAAAATTAACAAAGAATTAAATTCAAATAGTGTAGATGCATATATTGATAATTCTGATAAATCACCAGGATTTAAATTCGCTGAAGCTGAAGTAAATGGAATACCAATTAGAATAGAAATAGGACTTAGAGACTTAAGTAATAACAAAATTACATTTACAAGGCGTGATACTAGTGAAAAATATATTGAAGATTTAAATATTGATATTGTAAAGTATGTAAAAGAATTATTAGAAACTATACAAAACGATATGTATAATAGAGCCTTAAAAAGGCAAAATGAATTAACTTTTGAAGCACATAACATTGAAGATATGAAGAGAATTTTAAATACTCAACCAGGCTTTATTCATGCAATGTGGTGTGGTGATGAAGAATGTGAAAATAAAATAAAAGAAATAAGAGGATGTAAATCTAGATGTATTGTAGAAAATGCTGAAAGAATTGATGATAATTGTGTTTGCTGTGGAAAAAAAGCAAAGCATCATGTTATCTGGGGTATACAATATTAAATAATGAATAATAATTTTGGTTTAAGAGGGTGTAATTAATGGCAATATCAAAAACTGATTTTATAAATTTTACTAGGTGTAAACGCTTTGTTGCTTTAGAAAATATTAGAAAAGATAAATTAACAAGTAAACTTACTAAAGAAGAATATTTAAAGGAAAAAACTGAAGAAAAAATTAGTGAAATTATTGATAATATATTTGATACTAATGATAATGATGTTACTAATATAGAAAATGAACATTTAAAAGAAATGTTAAAATACTATACTGAAGTAGAATTAATTGCTGCATCCCTTGCTAAAAACATGTTTAATGGAAATGCTTATTATGGTGAAACCATAAATGATCAAAAGTGCTTTGAATGTGATATTAATAATATAAAATATGCCTGTTTTAGTGATATTGTTATAGAAAATGATAATGAAATAAACTTAATAGAAGTTAAATCAACTACTAGTAAAAAATATTTAGAATGTAAATATAATAATAAAGATATGTTAATAAATAATAAAGGTATTTACTATTTTAATGATGATGGTTCAAAAGAATATAAAAAACAGTTATCTAAATTTATGGATAGATACTTATTAGGTAGATATATTTATGATGTTTCATTTCAAAGGTATGTAATTGAAAATAATAAAAATTATAATAAAAAATTTAATTATTATTTAGCTATTCTTAATCATGAATATGTATATGATGGATACAAAGAAAATGGAAAAAGAGTATATAGAAAAGATGAAAATGGTAATAATATAATTATATTTATAAATGTAAATGATATTAGTAAACAAATGTTAAATATTATAGATGAAGATAGAAAAAAATTGGAAACTTATTTAAAAAACAATGATATATCTATATGCAATGTTGGTAAATATTGTTGTTTAAAAAAGACAGATGAATGTAAATTTAAAGAAATATGTTTTAAAAATGTTCCAAAAGAAAATGCTAGTTTTAATTATATGCATTTTATAAATATAAAAGATGAAAAAGGTAATATATTTGATAAATATGGCCTTATTAATAACGGATATTTAAAACTTGATGATATACCAATATCATGGCTTAAAAATGAAAATAAATTAATTCAAAGAACTTGTTATGATAAAAAGAGTATATATTATAATAAAGATAAAATAGAATCAGGTATTAATCAATTAAAATATCCTATATATCATTTAGACTTTGAAACATTTCCATGTCCATTACCTAGATTTTACAAAGAAAAATGTTATAGTCAAAGTGTATTTGAATTTTCTGTTCATATTGAAAAATCACCAGGTGAATGTGATTTTGAAAAAGATTCTTATGTATATGTATCAAATACATTTGAAGATGATAGAGAAAATATGATAAAAAAATTAATTGAAGTAATAGATTTAAGCAAAGGTGGTTCTTTTTTAGCACAAAATGTTGCTTTCGAAAAAGCAAGAATAAAAGAATTATCTATAATATTTCCAAAATATAAAAAAGATTTAATGAAAATTTATAATGCTGGTACTGATTTACTTTACATAATTAAAAACAATAAACAAATGTATTTAGATTTAGGATTTAATATGATAGATGCTAACAAAGTTAATTATTATAATTATTTACAAAGTGGAAGTTATTCTATTAAAAAGACATTACCTTTATTTTCTGATTTAACTTATAATAATTTAGATATAAAAAATGGAACTGAAGCAGCTGTTGAATATTCTAAATTTGAAAGATTGTCACAGCAGGAAATAGAAAAATCTAGACAAAAATTAATTATTTATTGTAAACAAGATACATGGGCAATGGTTCAAATATTAAATGGACTTCGTAAATTAATAAAATAACTTATGTAAATATTTATTATAAAACTTTACACTATTGTTGAACTTTAAATAAAACTTTAATATTATTGATAATAGGAGAGTGATTAGGAGTGATATATCCTTCAATAGATAGATTATTAAACATTGTTGATTCTAAATATAAATTAGTTCATATCGCAGCTATGAGAAGTAAGCAAATGTTAATTAATAATCATTATCAAATGAAAGAAAGTGATTATATTAGTAAAAAGACTATAGGAAGAAGTCTAGAAGAACTAGAAAAAGGACTTATTAAAATCAAAAATGCAAATAATTAAATTTAAAAAAGTTGGTAAATGTAAATATAAGCTTTGTTTTGAAAATACAGAGCTTATTTTACATGAAAATTTAATTTTAAAATATAATTTACTTTCTAAAAAGGAACTTAATACTAAACAAATTGAAATACTTCTTAAGGAAAATACTTTTTATGATGCATATGAAACTGCTTTAAGATTACTTTCAATAAAATTAAGAACTAAAAAAGAGATGCAAACACTTTTAGAAAAAAAGAATTTTGATAAAAACATTATAAATAATGTTATTGATAAAATAATAGAAGAAGGTTATATAAATGATAAAAAATATATAGAAATATATATAAATGATAAAATAAATTTAAGTAATGATGGTCCATATAAAATTAAAATGACATTAATAAAAAATGATTTAGATGAGGACTATATAGATAAAATATTATTTAAAATAGATAATAAAGTATGGGAAGATAAAATAACAAAAATAATTCAAAAAAAATATAAAACTAATAAAAATAGTATTTATATTTTTAAAAATAAAATAGTAAATTATTTAATTACTTTAGGATATGATAAAAATAATATATATGAAATTTTAAATAACTTAAAATTTAATGATGAAGATAATTTAAAAAAAGAGATAGAAAAAGCTAAAAAGAAATATAGTAAAAAATATTCTGATGAAAAATTAGATTATATGATAAAAAAATATCTATATTCTAAAGGCTTTAGTTATGATAAGGTAAGTGATAATTATGAGGATTAGTATTATTATATATTATGATTTAATAAAACAAAATTTAATTAGATGTTTAGATAGCATTAATGGTAATAATTTTAAAGACTATGAAATAATAATTACTAATGTAAATGATGATGTAATTAATATTATAAATAATTATACGTTTTTACCTATTAAATTAATAAATGAAAATGTAAGTAGTATTGGTAATGCTAAAAATATAGCACTTGATAAAGCTATAGGAGAATACATTATGTTTATGTCATCTAGTGATTATTTAGAAATGGATTTTTTAGATAAAATGTATAGTAAAGCTAAAACAGAAGATGCTGATATAGTAGCATGTGATTATAAATTAACAGGTAAAAAAATTAATAAAGAAGTAAGATTAATTAAATATGATGTTCCATCAGATACTATAACATCACCAAGTTTATATGTGGGATTTAATATTGAAATGTCAAATAAAATATTTAAGAGAATACTTTTCTTAAATAATAATATGTATTTTTTAGAAAATACAGAATTTGATGATTATTATTTAACATTACTTCTTATGAAAAATTCTAAAATTATAAGTAAAGTAAATTCAATATTATATAATAAATATCAAAGTAAAGAAAAATTAAATAAAATAGAAGATATTTTTAATATATGTGATATTGTACTTAAAGAATATGAAAATTCAAATAATATAACAAAAGTAGCTATATTTGATATAACAGTTGTTAAATTATTTAAAGTTTTAGATATTATTGCCTTAGAGAAAGATAATGTTGTTAGAAATGTTTTTATTAATAAAGTTTATGATTATTTAGATGAAAAAATAATATCATGGGAAAAGATGGAATATTTTAAAGGAATTATAGGAAATATAAAAAAGAATAGAAAATTATATATGATTTACTTAAATATTAAAAATATTATGTATAGGTTAAAAATTATTTAATTAATAAAATTAACCTTTTATTTTTTTTAAAAATATATTAATGTAA
>CAVCAD010000031.1:0-4407 GCA_963600145.1 Bacteroidaceae bacterium | reverse complement strand
AAATATATAAATAATACTATTAAAATAATTAATAATAAAATAGCTATTACTACCCTTTTTATATTTAGTTTTCTCTTTATCATAATAATAAATTATATAATAAAATACTTATATAAACAAGTAGGACTCTTTTTTTAGTATGATAAAACTTCTTGTCAATATATTTTTTTTAATATATAATGTTTTTGTTAAAAAGGAGAAAACTTTTATGATATTAAATGCTAAAATAGTTAGAGATTTTGAAATAGATAGTTTAAAAAATAAAATAAATTCATTTGATAAAAAATTAAAATTAGTAGTAATTAGAGTTGGTAATGATAAAGCAAGTGAAATATATGTTAATTTTAAAAGAAAATTATGTAATGAAGTTAATATTGATTTTGAAGAAATACATTTAAGTGAGAATATAAATGAATGTAATATAATAAATATAATTGAAAAATTAAATAATGATATTAATGTTACTTCTATATTAATACAACTACCTTTACCTAACCACTTAAATAGTAATAATATAATTAATAAAATAAATCCATATAAAGATGTAGATGGTTTAACAGATGTTAATATAGGAATGATGTTTAATAAAAGAGATTGCATTATTCCATGTACAACTATGGGAATAGAAACATTACTTGACTATTATAATATAGATATATCTGGTAAAAATGCAGTTTTAATTGGTAGAAGTAATTTAGTTGGAATTCCATTAATAAATATGATACTTAAAAGAAATGCTACTTTAACTGTTTGTCACACTAAAACAAAAAATTTATCAAATTTTACTAAAAATGCAGATATTATTTTTATCGCAGCAGGACACGCTAATTTGGTTGTTAAAGATATGGTTAAAAAAGATGCTATAATAATAGATATTGGGATAAATAGAATAGATGGCAAAATTTGTGGAGATGCAGATTTTGAAAATTTAAAAGATTATGTTAAAGCAATAACACCAGTTCCTGGTGGTATTGGGGTTATGACTGTTTTAAGTGTAATAAAAAATGTTATTAAATGTTATGAACTACAAAACAAATAATAACATTTTTATATTATCTTCATTATTGCTTCTATTATAAATGGTATAGATAAAAGGGCTAAAAAAACTAATGTTCTAAATATTATTGAAACTATTCCTCTTTCTTTTACATATGACATTTCATCTTTTACAGCAAGATAATTTAATAAATTAATAATTATCATTATAGTAATCATAATTATTAAATAAAATTTTTTAATATGTTTATAAGTACTTGTATCAACAAATGTTTTTTTAGTTATACAACTATTATTTTCATTAAAATCTATATTTTTTCTTGTCTTTAATACAATCTCATCTTTATAATTATTATCTATATCAAGAGACTTTGATACAAGTTTATTTATTCTAAATATAAAATATCTCCCCTCTTTTAAACTATTTCTTTTAATTGATGAAATACTATTTGGATAATTATCAGTAATAGTTATAAATGTATCTGATTTATCATATATATATAAATTATAGTTATTATTAACTACTTGTCCAACAATATCACCTCTTTTAATATCATATTCATTAAATTCTTTTAAAGATGAAAATGTTTGAACTAAATCAATTAAATCTTTTTTATATATCCAACTTTGATTATAACTTATTAAAAATATATCATTATAAGTTTTATAATTATCACTCATTAATCCAGTAGCACCATTAAAAACAAAAGAAATAAATTCTTTTTTACCCATAATAAATAAACATTTATTATTATACTCAAATGAATTTATACCATTAAAAGTATTAAATTTATTTATTTTATTATTTAAAGATTCATCATAATAAAATAAATAATTATAATTTTCTTTAATATAAAGAGCATAATCCACTATTGCTTCCATAGTTTTATCAACTTCAAGAGCATTTACTCTTATGAAAAAAGAAAATAAAATACAAAATATAATTACTTTTTTCATGTTAATTAGTACCTAAATATAAATTTAAAAGCATAGATGCTGAGATTAAAGCATATTCCTTCAAACTTATTTTATCTTTCTCTGATTTTTTATAAAATACTTCATCTAATTCGTTTTTTGTAAATGAAAATATAGAAAATCCTACATTTTCAAATACTTTTTTATATTTACCTACATATTTTGAAATTATCATCACTTTATCTATTTTTGGATTTTTATATAAAATACTTGTACATAGTATTAATGTTTCTTTTAATTTTGTTTGTAAATATTCTTTAAATACTTTATTATCTAAAGTTTTCTCCATTTTATCAATTAATAATATATTAAAATGAATATGAATGTAGTCTTCTCCTATACTATATGAAAAAAAGTCATTAATTCTAATTAGTTTTGGTGCAAGAGCAAAAGCTCTTACTCTATACATAAGTTCATCTCTAACAACTTGTTCACTTACATCTTTATTAATATATTTTTTTATTACATATTTATAATCTTCATCTGTTAAAAATGAAAAACTTTTCTTAAATTCAGCAATTATTTTAATTAAACTTTCCCTATTCATCTTTTACCTCATTATAATTATACAAAATTATTAAATTATTTAAAATATAAATTTGAATTATTTATAGTTTTTTGGTAAAATACGTTTAGTTGGGGTGACGCTTAAATGAAGCAATCTGATATTATAACTGAGGAAAATAAATTATTAAGAAAAACAAGTAATGAAGTAAAATTTCCTTTAGATGAAAAAGATAAAAAAACTATTGAAAATATGATTAAATATTTAAGATTAAGTCAAGATGAAGAATATGCAAGAAAGAATAATATTAGAGGTGGTATGGGTCTTGCTTTTGTACAACTTGGAATACTAAAAAGAATTTTTGTAATATCTTATATGAAAGATGATGGCACATTTATTGAATATTCAGTAATTAATCCAAAAATTATTTCATACTCTGAAGAAATGATTTATGTTGAAGAAGGTGAAGGCTGTTTAAGCGTTATTAATGATGTTGATGGTATAGTTCCAAGACATGCTAGAATAACAGTTGAATATTACGATGTTGATGGAAATAAAAAAACTGCTAGAGTTAGAGAAGAAATTGCTGTTGCATTTCAACATGAAATTGATCATTTAAATGGAATATTATATATAGATAAAATAGACAAGAAAAATCCTTATAAAAATAAAGATAAAATGAGGGCTATTTAAGAAAAAGTTTATTTTATCTTTTTTTATTGAATTTTTTAAAAAAATAGTGTACTATACATAATAAACTATTTATAGGGGGATAGCATGAATTTAAATAATGTAAAATTTATTGATTTAATTAATGAATCAAAAAAAATATTAAATATTTATAAAAAACTTAATATTTGTGAAATTAAAAATGATTATCAACTATTTACAGATACTCTTACTAAATTAAAATATGAGGTTAAATTAGAGGAATGTTTATATGATGAGTTAAATCATGAAGATATGATATATATATCAGAATTTTTAAATAATTATAGATTTGCATCTGAAGATAGTAATTCTATTTGGGAAAGTATTCTAAATAAACCTATGAATGATTTAATTGTTGATAGAATTAAAGCAAAATTAACTTCAAGATTATTAAATGAATCTCATCCAATTACATTTAATAATTATTATGATGAAACAGCAGATTCAATAATTAAAAATTGTAGTGATAATTTTAAATTTAACAATGATGAACTAAGTTATAATGAACTTATTATTATGCTTTCATTAATTAATAAATATCAAAAAGATTTTATAAATATTTTATGTAATCAAATAGATAATATTAAAAACGAAGAAGTTAAGAAAAAATTAATTCAATACAAATATAATTATATTTTTGATGATGATATGATAGAAGAGAAAATGCTTACTACTAAAAATGCTTTATTAGATTCTATATCTTTAAATACTAGTTTTACACTTAGTGATTATAGTGAGCTTAATAATTTAATTGAAAATCAAAAAGATAATTTATTTGATACTAATTTTCAATTAGATTTAAAAAAAATAGTTGAATTTCTTTATGAAAATAAGAATAGCAAGTTATATAATATTGAAAAAGCAATATTATATTCTATGGTTCGTGCTAATATAGAAATTTATGGTGAAAACTCATATCATGTTTGTATAAATCAATATATAAATACTATTGAAGATATGCATTTTGCTCAAGATATAACACCTATATTAGAAATATTTAATGATATAGAAAATAACTTAGGTTATGATAATAATGTTATAAATTCAATTAGAATAAAAAAAATTAAATAAAAATGCTTGATAATCAAAAGAATTATTGATATAATTCTTTTGTCATATGGCGAGATAACTCAGTTGGCTAGAGTACCCCGTTCATACCGGGGCTGTCGGGGGTTCGAATCCCTCTCTCGCTACCAATTATTAAAAATAAAAACATCATT
>CAVCAD010000030.1:0-4100 GCA_963600145.1 Bacteroidaceae bacterium | reverse complement strand
ATTATAACATGATAACAAACAAATGTTAAATGGTATTTGACATGATAGACAAAATATATTAGAATATTCATGTGATGTGGACCTATAGCCAAGTGGCTAAGGCATGGGACTGCAACTCCCCGATCGTTGGTTCAAATCCGACTAGGTCCTCCAAAATTAAAATTTATTTAAACATTTAACTTATGAAAATTAGTTAAATGTTTTTTATTATACTTATAGAAAAAAATCTATTTTTTACTTAAATAGATTTTTCCAAATAGAATTAACTACTTTTGTTGTTGCTTTATTTAAAAATTTATTTCCAACTTGTTTTACTAATTTAGCATTTTGTTTTTTTCTTTTCTCTTCTTCTTTTGCTTTTTGCTTTTCTTCTTCCTTTGCTTTAATAATTGCTTCTTTTTCTTTCTCAATACGCTTATTTTCTTCTTCTGTTCTTTCCGTGGCTGATATTTCATTAATTTCTGATTCATATTTTCCATATAATCTACTTTGTTTAATTATAGACTCTCTCATTTCATCAGTAATTGTACCGTTAAAACTTTGAGGAGGTAGTATTAAAACTCTTTGTACAATATTTGGTTCACCATTCTCATCCAAAAATGAAACTAATGCTTCACCAGTTGCTAATTCCTTAATAGCATCTTCTGTTTTAAAATCCGGATTTTTTCTAAATGAATTAGCAGCTGCTTTTATTGCTTTTTCATCACCTGGAGTATAACTTCTAAGTACGTGCTGAACTTTATTTCCAAGTTGAGATAATATTTCATCTGGAATATCGCTTGGAGATTGAGAAATAAAATAAACTCCAACTCCTTTACTTCTTATTAATTTAATAATTTGAATTATTTGTTTAACAACTGAAGCAGTCATTTCTGAAAATATTAAATGAGCTTCATCTAAAAATAAAACTAATTTAGGTTTTTCTAAATCACCAACTTCTGGTAAATTATTATATAAATTATTTAATATCCAAACCAAGAACACAGCATACATAGTTGGTTTTTTAAATAATTCTTGTGCATCAAGAACATTAATAAATCCTTTACCATTATAATCATATTGAAATAAATCATATAATTGCAATTCTGGCTTTCCAAAGAAATTAATACCACCTTCTTGTTCTAAAATCAAAATATTTCTTTGAATAGCAGCTACACTTTGACTAGTTATATTACCATATTTTTCAATATATTTATCTTTATTTTTATTAACATACGAAAGTAAACTTTTTAAATCTCCTAAATCATTTAAAGCCATTACCTCATCTTTTGCAATTTGAAATACAATAGCTAATATACCCTCTTGAGCATCACTTAAGTTTAACATTATTGAAAGCAATCTTGGCCCAATATTAGAAATAGTTGTTCTTATAGGATGCCCATTTTTTCTAAAAACATCAAAGAAAGTAACTGGAAAACTTTGATAATTAAAATTATCTAAATTTAATAGTTCTTTTCTTTTATTTATACTTTCGTTATCTTCCCCAGATTTACAAATACTTGCCAAATCTCCTTTAACATCAACATAAAATACAGCTACTCCTGCACTTGAAAATGACTCAGCCATAACTTTTACTGTAGTAGTTTTGCCACTTCCACTAGCTCCAGTTATTATTCCATGTCTATTTGCCATTTGTGGCAAAATATAAACTTCATTTTCTTTATTTTTACCTATTACAATTTTATTATTCTTAAACATATTAAATACCTCCAAACTATTATATTAATTATCATACTGAGAATATTTCCCTACATATATCTCTTTAAAATCTTTTATATTACTAAAATCTTTAGGTGTAATTAAAGATAATTTCTTTTCAAATTTATGAACTCCATTTGAATCAAGAATTTTAGCTACAAAATAACTACAAACATATTTATTTTTTCTAGTATATGGAATTTTAAAATATCTTAGTATTATTCCTATAAAATCATATTTATAATCATTCATATTTAAACTCATTTTATATAATTCTTTTTTAATTTTATTATATTGTAAATTACTAACATTTACCTCAAAAATCTTACAAGTAGTTTTATTAAAATAAGTAAAGAAAGCTCCATCTTTATTTTCTATTGTAAAACCTCCATTAATTATTGAATGTAACTTTTTTCTTCCAAAACTATATATTTTTTTACAATTTTTATCTAATGAAATACCTACATGTCCATATTCATATCTTGTAAAAAAACTTATTAATTTATTAGGAATAGTATTCGTTTGCATTAATATTATATAAATCTTACTCATAGGCACCTTAATAAATTATTTTCTCTAAATATAATGCATTCGCAGGAGCAGGTTTATTTATTTTACTTCTATCTTTAGCTATAAAAATATCATTTATATCTGATATTCTTATCTTTTCATCATTAATGTCTATTAGTAAACCAACAATATTTCTAACCATATATCTTAAAAATCCAGATGCTTCCACTTTTATATATACATAATTTTTTTCTTTTACTACTTCTATATTTTTTATATCACGTACATAATTATCTTTATCTTTATCACTAGTAAAAGATTTAAAATCATGTTTACCTTTAATTTTTTTACATGCTTTTTTTAAAAGTGCTATATCAATTTCTTTATTATATTGTAGTATGTAATTTTTCTCAATGGGATTATAAGTACCAATATTAATTTTATATAAATAAGTTTTACTTTTTACATTATATCTCGCATGAAAATCATCACTAACTTTTATTATATTTTTAATATATATTTCTTTATTTATCATTTTATTTACTCTATATTTAAAATCTTGAATATTCAAATCTTTTAAAGTATCAAAGTGAAAATATTGATTATATGCATGTACATATCTATCTGTTCTAGAAGCTGCGACTATAGAAATATTTTCATTTAATATTTTAGAAAATACTTCTTCTATTTTATTTTGTACACCCATTTTATTTTTTTGTTTTTGAAATCCATAAAAATAATTTCCATCATAACTTATATTTACTAAATACCTCATAATTACCTACCTAATATATCTATATATTTCTTTAACTAAATCTCTTACATCACTAAAAAATCTAAAATCTTTATCATGTTTTTTTCTAATAATTTCAATAAATTCACATATTTCTGGTTTATTTACATTCATGTTTTTAGTAATTTTAGATAAATTTTCTCTCTTACCTTCAAGTTCTATATTACCATGATTTATAATAAAAAAATAGTCTATAAATTTATATATAATATTAGTATTTTTAGTTAAAATAATAAAAGTAATATTATAATTTCTTTTTAATGAAGTTAATATTTGAATAAGATTATTTTCTTCATAACCATTAATTTTATAAAATGGTTCATCTAAAATAATAACATTATTATTATTTATTATTGTTATAGCAATTTCTATTAATTTTAAATAATAATTATTTAATTCATTTAATTGTTTTGTTAATATCTCCTTATTAAATCTTAAATAACATAATATATCCACTATTATATTAATATCTTTTATTTTTACTTTTTTATATATATATTTAATTATATTAATATTATTATTTATTAAAGTGTTGTCTTTTTTTATATAAGATAATTTTATATTTTTGGGATAAATATTTTTCTTACTTAAATTTAAAAATAATTTTTCTTTATTATATGAATCATTAGATATAAGAGCATATATTTTATTATTTTTTATATGCAAAGTAGCATTATTAAAAACTATTTCCATAATTCGTGAACTAACCTTTCATAATTTAATATATATTTACTACATATTCCATAATCTCTTAAATAACTATTTAAATCATATATAAAAGGTAAATTATAACCAGCTTCTTTAACTATAACATCATTTTGAAGTACACTTTTAACAGTGCCATCAATAATTTTTTTATTTTCATTAATTATTATAATTCTCTTAGAATAAATGGATTCTGAAATGTTTTGTGTTAAATTAATAACTATATTGCCATGTTTAGTAAATGTTTTTAAATAATCAATTATTTTTTTTCTTTTATCTAAGTCTATTTCATTTAAAAGATTATCTATAATAATAATATTAGGATTTAATGCAAAAGAAATAATAAATTTAATATATATTTTTTCTGAATCATTTAATTCATTTACTTTTTTAT
>CAVCAD010000029.1:0-4337 GCA_963600145.1 Bacteroidaceae bacterium | reverse complement strand
GAAAACAATTATTTAATACAATAGAACATTTAAAAATAATGCAAGAGAATAAAGATAGTTTATATACTATAGATAAGGCTATAGAGGATATTAAATGTTCTTTTGATGAATTAGAGGGTGCTGAACATAAATATGATTATGATAAGTTACCAAAAGATTTATAGGCGGTGAATATATGAAAATAAGTAATGTAAAAGTAGAACAAATTCTTAATTCAACAGTTGTTGAAGATTATGCAGAAATATTAACTCCAACTGAGATAAAAGAAATAGTGTGTGAATCATTTAAAGATTCAAGAGCAAGTTCAGATGGTTATATTTGTGGTTCTTACACGGGAACAAAATATTGTATATTATGCAAAAACATAAGTTATTTAGGAAATCCACATCCAATATATAAAAAACGCATTCAAATACCAGACGGTTTTATAACTTTATATAATGAAAATATTAAAAAAGGTATAACAACGTTATTGATAGGAGTTTATAAATATAAAGATACTATATTATTTTGTGATTTTGATACTTCTAAATATATTAACAATAAATCACATAATTCTTCAGCACATATATATACGATAGATTTATTAAACGGTGTTAGAAATGGTATTTTTAAGAAGAAAGATTATAGAAATAACATAATAACTGTTTTTGATGAAAACAATATTAATAAGTTTCTTGAAATGAAATTAAATGTATTATCAACTACAGGAGTAGAAGTTTTTGATACATTAGATGAATTTTTTGCTTCTATGTTTAAAGAATGGGTTGGAATTGAATGTTATATGGAAATGATTGAAAATGGTTTTAATAATAAATTTCAACCAGAATGGCCTGGATTTTACTTGGAATATAAATTAGAAAAGTATTTAGAGGAAAATCATAAAACAGATATTATTAGATATTGTCAAAATAAAAAGAATGGTGATGTTGATTTAGATTTATATTTTCCAAAATTAGGGATGTATGGTGATTTAAAAACACATAGTTTAAATAGTAATGCTATTCAAGGAAATGATTACAATACAATAATGGATTTAATAGAAAAACAAAGTGTATATTATATTGTTTGCAGTCATGAAACAGAAAAAGATAAAAACCATGGTTTTGTTGTGACAGAATTTTGGAATATGGCTCAAAATAAAACAGATTTACATAGTTATGGAAGCAAAATGAAATATAGTGTAAAAATAACAAAGTATTATATATTGGAAATAAATAAATATAATAAAAAATATTTAGAAATATTTAAACAAGGAAAAAATAGTAATGGCAAATCTAGAGAACCAAAGATAATGATACCAGATAAATATATAGAAAATTTTCTTGTACATATTGTAGAATTTGATGATTAAAATGAGTGAAAAGGGTAGCTTTTTTAAGAAAAATTTGTTAAAATAAATATAATGTCAGGAGGAAAAAAGTGAAAAAGTTTAAATTTATAGATTTGTTTTCAGGAATTGGTGGATTTCATCAAGCAATGGAAAATTTGGGTGGCGAATGTGTTTTTGCTTCCGATATAGATAAATATGCAATAGAAACTTATAAAGAAAATTATGGTATTGAATCAGATATAAATGTAAGAGATATTAAGGAAGAAGATATCCCTAAACATGATGTTTTATGTGCCGGCTTTCCATGTCAAACATTCTCAAAAGCTGGAAAAAGAATGGGGTTTCAAGATGAAACAAAAGGAACACTTTTCTTTGAAATTGAAAGAATCTTAAAATATCATAAAACAAAATATATAATTTTAGAGAATGTTAGAAATTTGATATCCCATGATCATGGAAATACGTGGAAAACTATTTATACACATTTGAAAGAATTAGGGTACAGATTAACACCAAAACCATTAATATTAAGTCCTCATCAGTTAGGTGTTCCACAATTAAGAGAAAGAGTTGTAATTTTAGGAATATATGATCCTGAAAATAGTGATAAAGATTTGGCCTTTAATTTCAATGCTTTAGAAAAACTTAAAACTAAAGAAGATAACAACATATACGATATTATCGAAACGGGAAAAGTTGAAGAAAAATATTATATAACTGAAAGTGAAAAATACATTTTAACAGCGTGGGATAATTTTTATAAAGGAATAAAAGAAAAGGTATTAGGTTTCCCAGTTTGGTTTGAATATTTTAAAAAGAAACCATCTGATGATATGCCTAATTGGAAAAAAGAATTCATTGAAAAAAATAATAAGTTATATAAAAATAACAAAGAATTTATAGACAAGTGGTCTAAGGAATATAATAATTTAAAAGATTTTACCCCAACTCAAAGAAAATTTGAATGGCAAGCTGGAGATTCTATTGAGTCGTTATGGGACGGATTAATCCAATTTAGACCATCTGGAATAAGAGTTAAGAAACCAACATGTTTTCCAGCTTTAGTTGCACTTGTCCAGATTCCAATAATAGGAAAGTATCAAAGAAGATTGACTGTAAGAGAAGCAGCAAGATTGCAAAGTTTTCCGGATACTTTTAAACCAAATAATAGTGATCAACAAGCATATAAGCAGTTTGGAAATGCTGTAAACGTAAAAGTAATTCAATTAGCGGCAGAAGAATTGTTTAATTATGAAGGGTAATACCTTCTTTTTTTGTTCATATTTTTGTAATATATTCAAAATATTACAAAAATATATTGACAATATATTTAAAATATGTATAATATGTGGTGAGTGAGGGGTGACTGTCATGGAACAGAAAAGAGCAAAATTTAGAGAATTAGCTGAAAAAAGAGTTAGTAATGCTTTAAAGCAAATTCAATTAATTGGTAATCTTTCTAATACAAGAGTATATGAATATGATGAGGAAGACATTAAGAAAATATTTAAAACATTAAAAGAAGAATTGAGTTTAGCTGAAGCAAAATTCAAATCAAAAGGTAGAGATAGAAATTTTAAGTTTTAGAGGGGAGTGAGATTTATGTTGAAGAAATTATTTAATGCAAATAGCGTTAAGGATATTAATGAATTGATTAAATTATTAGAAAGTAAGTATGATACGGAATGGATTCCAGTAGGTAATAATGAATCAAATCATTCAACTTTTCAAATGCTTGAAAGAGGCGAGAATGGAATTATAGAAAGGTTAACTAATGCAATAGATGCAGTTATTGAAAAGGAGTATTTTTTAAATCCTGATGAAAATTTAAATAGTCCAAGAAAATCATCAGAAAAATACTTTGGTATAAAAGAAGGCAATTTGGCTAACTACAATATTAATGATATTAATAAAGAACTTAAAGATTTAGTAAAATTAAACGTTTTAGAATCAAATAAAAAAGGAAGACCAACTATAGAAATTAGAGATTATGGGATCGGATTATCTTCAGAAGAATTCGGTAAAACTATTTTAAGTTTACAAGGTGGAAATAAATTGAAAAAGTTTTATTTAGCAGGAACATTTGGTCAAGGAGGATCAACTGCAAATATTTTTTCTAAACACACATTATTTATTTCAAAGCCAATTCCAGAAAAGAATAATTCTAATAAAATTTCATTTACTGTCACAAAAGAATTTGATGATTTAGATTATAAAACTCCAATTCATAAATATTTAGTATTAAAAAGTACTAAATGCCCTATAACTGTTGAAGATTATGATAATGAGTTTGAACCAGGTACACTTGTTAGACATATAGAAATGAATATTAATCAATATGGTAGAAGTAGTGCAAAAGCACCAGGAGATAATAGTATTTATCATTTTGTTAATAAAAAACTATTTAATCCAATTTTACCTATTAAAATAACAGAAAATAGATTAGAAGTTGATAGAACTAATATAGAAAGAAAAAATAATACTATTGTTGCGTTAGGATGTAATTCTAGATTAAATGATAATAGTAATGTTAAATATAGTGATAAATTGATTTCTGAATATATATTCGGCGGAACAATAACAATTAATTATTGGATAATAAATGATAGAAATTCATATAAAAACTATAATGATAAATTAACACCTGTTTTATATACTATAAATGGACAGGTAGAAGGACATGAGACAGCCAATTTTTTTGAAAAAATTGGTAAACCTTATTTATTAAATCATTTAATTGTAAATGTTGATTGTGACGGTATGGATGATAGAATTAAAGCAAGATTATTTACATCAGATAGAACTAAATTTCAAGATAATGATTATACTGACACATTAAGAAAAAAAGTTATTAATATTCTAACCGAAGATATGAAATTAGTAGAGTTTAATAGATTCTTTAAAGAACAAATGTTAAGTGAATCATCTGAAAATATTAGCGACGAGTTGAATAAAAAAATAGAGAATAAATTAAAGGTATTTTTAAGTACAGGTGGAATTGGTA